>CAMKZP010000362.1 GCA_946477805.1 uncultured Enterobacter sp. | reverse complement strand
CACGTTCAGCGCCGCCTGCTCGGAAATCAGCCCGCCGATAAACGGCTGCGGGTCAGCGTCCCAGGATGCCGGGACCAGACGCGCGCTCACCTCCACCAGGCGCTTCAGGAACGCATCCCCCTGCGCGCCGCGCTTCACCAGCAGTCGGCGGGCGCAGGTGCAGCGCTGTCCGGCGGTAATAAAGGCAGACTGAATGGTCAGATGCACCGCCGCGTCGATATCATCGGGATCTTCGACGATCAGCGGATTGTTGCCGCCCATCTCCAGCGCCAGAATTTTTTCCGGCTGCCCCGCCAGCTGGCGGTGCAGCTGATAGCCCGTTCCGGCGCTGCCGGTAAACAGCAGGCCGTCGATATCGCTTAACGCACTCAGCGCCTGGCCAGCCTCACGCCCGCCCTGCACCAGGTTTAGCGCGCCCGGCGGCAGCCCGGCCTGCTCCCAAAGTTTAACCACCGCCTCGCCGGTTAACGGCGTTAACTCGCTCGGTTTGAAAATAACGCTGTTGCCCGCCAGCAGCGCGGGCACAATGTGCCCATTCGGCAGATGGCCGGGGAAGTTGTAGGGGCCAAACACCGCCAGCACGCCGTGGGGCCGATGGCGCAGCGTGGCCGCGCCGTCGGGCATCTCGGTGAGCTGCTCGCCGGTGCGCGCGTGGTACGCCTTTATCGAAATGGCGATTTTGTTGATCATCGCCGTGACTTCGGTGGCCGCTTCCCAGCGCGGCTTACCCGTTTCGCAGGCGATAACGCGCGTCAGTTCGGCTTTGTTCGCCTCCAGCAGCCCGGCAAACTTTTCGACTATCGCCTGGCGCGCGGAGAACGGCTGTTTCGCCCAGGCGGGAAACGCGCGGCGAGCGGCCTGACAGGCCTGTTCGACCTGCGTCGCGCTGGCGTCATTCCCCTTCCAGAGCATCTCGCCGTTAACCGGATTGGTTTTCACCCGCGCGTCGCCTTCGCCCGTCACCCAGTCACCGTTAATCCATAAAGTCATGCTGTTTTCTCCTCAGGGCAGAGCCGCACCAGACGAACCCTGTCGCCGGCGTGACATTTCAGGGCATCCAGCTGCGCGGCCGTCAGAATCAGGCGCTCGCTGGTTGGGTTGGTTCGCACCAGCATGGCGCGAAAGTTGTCATACTGTTCGTTAGAGACCAGGCATGCCGGCCACTCGCCGGGCGCAGGCTGTCCCTCAGACACCTCTACCAGCCTGCTTTTGCGGATGGCGCGCACGCGGTCAATGTCGCACTCAAGCGTTGGGCCGCCGTCGAAGATGTCGACGTAGTTGCGGTAGCGGAACCCCTCTTTTTCGAGCACCGCGCGCGCGGGTGCCGTTTGCGGATGCACCTCACCAATCACCGCCTGCGCTTGCGGGGTAAGAAAATGGGTATAGATAGGATGTTTCGGCATCAGCTCGGCGATGAACGCCTTTTGCCCGGTGCCGCAGAGATAATCCGCCCGGCTGAACTCCATCGAGAAGAAGCGCTCGCCGAGGCTTTCCCAGAACGGGGAGTAGCCCGTCTCATCGATCACGCCGCGCATCTCGGCGACCACTTTTTCATTGAAGCGGTCGCGAAAGGCGGCCATAAACATAAAGCGCGATTTGGAGAGCAGATAGCCGTTGCCCTCCTTGCGCCATTCCGGATCGAGAAACAGCGTGCAAAGCTCGCTGGCGCCGGTGTGGTCGTTACACAGAAACAGCGTCGGCAGCGCGTTGTAGACGTTCAGCTCCTTCGAGGCGTGAACCATGGTGCCGACGCGGTAGTTGTACCAGGGGTCGTTCAGCCCCACGGCCACCTCGATGGCGCAGATCCCGGCAACGGTTCCGGTGTCTGTCTCTTCCAGTACAAACACATAGCCCTGTTCGCTTTTTGGCAACGTCCCCTGCCAGGTCTGCAGCGCGCGCTCAATGCGCGCCGACAGCGTCGCTTCATCGGCGGGAAGCGAGGTCAGCCCGCCTCCCGTTTTACCGGCAAGCTGCATAAGCCCGGAGAGATCTCCGCGCTCAACGGGCCGGATGACCATCATGATGACACCCCGGACTTCACCTGTTCGCAGGCCTGTGCAAAACGGTCCAGCCCGGTTCTGACCTCTTCCTCGCTGACAACCAGCGCAGGGGCAAACCGCACCACGTTAGCGCCTGCAATCAGCACCATCACGCCCAGCTTTGCCGCTTCCTGTGAAATAAGCTTCGCTTTTCCGGCAAACTCAGGCGCAAGCTCGCAGCCAATTAACAGCCCCAGGCCGCGGATCTCTTTAAACAGCCCGGTCGTGGCGTTGATGGCCGTCAGGCGTTCAACAAACCAGTCGTGACGCTGTTTTACGCCGTTCAACACTTCCGGCGTATTGATGATGTCCAGCACCTGTCCCGCCACCGCGGATGCCAGCGGGTTACCGCCGTAGGTGGTGCCGTGGGTGCCCACCGTCATCACGCTGGCGAATCGATCGGTGGTCAGCAGGGCCCCAATCGGGAAGCCGCCGCCCAGCGCTTTCGCGGTAGAAAGCACGTCCGGCGTCACGCCGTAGTGCATATAGGCGTACAGCTCGCCGGTGCGCCCGACGCCGGTCTGCACTTCGTCAAAAATCAGCAGCGCATTGTGGCTATCGCACAGCTCGCGCAGCCCCTGCAGGAAGGCTTTTTGCGCGGGCATCACGCCGCCTTCGCCCTGCATCGGCTCGACGATCACCGCGCAGGTGGCGTCGTTAATTAGCTCGCGGGCAGACTGCAGGTCGTTATAGACGGCGTGGCGGATGTCCGGCGGCAGCGGCGCAAAATCCTGCGAGTAGGAGGGCTGGCCGCCCGCGCTAACGGTAAACAGCGTGCGCCCGTGGAAGGCATTTTTAAACGCCACGATGCCGCTCTTGTACGCGCCGAATTTGTCGTGGGCATATTTACGCGCCAGCTTCAGCGCGGCCTCGTTGGCCTCTGCCCCGGAGTTACAGAAAAAGACCTTTTCGGCAAAGGTGGCGTCAATCAGTTTTTTCGCCAGACGCAGCGCCGGTTCGTTGGTATAGCCGTTACCGGTATGCCAGAACTTCGCCGCCTGGTCGTTCAACGCCTGACGCAGCGCCGGATGGGCGTGCCCCAGCGCGTTGACCGCGATCCCGCCCGCAAAGTCGATATACTCTTTGCCCTGCTGATCCCACAGGCGCGAGCCTTCCCCACGAACCGGAATAAAAGCCGCCGGCGCGTAAACCGGCATCATCCATTCATCGAAATTTTCACGCGTAATTGACAGAGACATAGCGACCTCATCCGGTAAATAAAAGGTTGTTTAAATGTTAAATAATTGAGTGTTTGCACTGTGAATGTAGATTGCAGAGTTCGTGCCAGCCAGCGATATAAATGCATAAACGACGTGGGGGAACAGAATATCAACAGGTTACGATATGGAGTTATTCACTGTTAATGCATAAAAAGTGAATATTTTTACGGCAAGCGGCGCTTTGCCGCATGAAAATCAGAAAGAGTATGCACAGGCCAAATATAATTCTGGAATTGTGATCGCTCGCGAAATTTAGTCTCCGTTTACGCCCTGTTTGCGGGCGCGACGCGTCAGAATGGTGCAAAAATTGCACCGTTAAGATTATCTGTCGCAGTAATTGGGCGAAGCGGATAACAGCCGACGCAATTTCTGCTACCATCCTTGCACTATTCACCTTGCACTGGCAGCGACTATGAAATTTGTCTCTTTTAATATCAACGGCCTGCGCGCCCGCCCTCATCAGCTTGAAGCTATCGTTGAACAACATCAGCCCGATGTCATCGGCCTGCAGGAGACAAAGGTTCACGATGACATGTTCCCGCTGGAAGAGGTGGCGAAGCTCGGTTACAACGTTTTTTATCACGGGCAGAAAGGTCACTACGGCGTCGCGCTGTTAACCAAAGAGACGCCGGTTTCCGTCCGTCGGGGCTTTCCCGGCGATGACGAAGAGGCGCAGCGCCGCATCATCATGGCGGAGCTCCCTTCCCCGCTGGGCAATATCACCGTGATTAACGGCTACTTCCCGCAGGGCGAAAGCCGCGACCACCCCACCAAATTCCCGGCCAAAGCGAAGTTTTATCAGGATCTGCAAAACTACCTGACTACCGAGCTGAAAAAGGAGAACCCGGTGCTTATCATGGGTGATGTCAACATCAGCCCGACCGATCTGGATATCGGCATCGGCGAGGACAGCCGCAAACGCTGGCTGCGTACCGGCAAATGTTCATTCCTGCCGGAGGAGCGCGAGTGGATGCAGCGTCTGCTGGACTGGGGCTGTCTCTTATACACATCTGACGCTGCCGACGACTAGGCGAGTGTAG
>CAMKZP010000361.1 GCA_946477805.1 uncultured Enterobacter sp. | reverse complement strand
GTGAAATTGGCCGCTTAACCCGCGATCTGCAAACCATGCAGCACTCGCTGGTGACGACGGTCGGCACCGTGCGCCAGGGAGCGGAGGAGATTTACCGTGGCACCAGCGAAATCTCTGCGGGCAATACCGATCTCTCCTCCCGCACCGAGCAGCAGGCGGCGGCGATTGAACAGACGGCCGCCAGCATGGAACAGCTAACGGCAACGGTGAAGCAGAACGCCGATAACGCGCACCATGCGAGCAAGCTGGCAGAAGACGCCTCCGGCAAAGCCAGCCGCGGCGGGCAGATGGTCTCCGGCGTGGTGAAAACCATGGGCAACATCTCCACCAGCTCGAAGAAAATCTCTGAAATCACCGCGGTGATTAACAGCATCGCCTTCCAGACCAACATCCTGGCGCTGAACGCCGCGGTAGAAGCCGCGCGCGCGGGCGAGCAGGGGCGCGGCTTTGCGGTAGTGGCGAGCGAGGTCCGCACGCTGGCAAGCCGCAGTGCAAACGCGGCCAAAGAGATTGAAAGCCTGATCAATGAATCGGTAACGCTTATCGACCAGGGCTCGGGCGAAGTGGTTGCGGCGGGTAACACCATGAATGAGATTGTCGACGCCGTTAAGCGCGTGACCGACATTATGCTGGAAATTGCCGCCGCCTCCGACGAGCAGAGCCGCGGTATCGTGCAGGTCAGCCAGGCGATTTCTGAGATGGACAAAGTGACGCAGCAGAACGCCTCGCTGGTGGAGGAAGCCTCCGCCGCGGCGGCATCGCTGGAAGAACAGGGCGCACGCCTGACCGAGGCGGTAGGTGCGTTTCGGTTGAACGGGGCAACGGCGGGACGGGCGATGAGCGCTGCGCCCGCGCCTCAGAGCGCGCCTCTGCGCCCAGCGGCGGCGGTTTCCGGGGATAACTGGGAGACGTTCTGAGTCGAGTGTTGTGTCGGCTGACACGACCCGAGCAAGTAAAAAGGGACCCGAAGGTCCCTTTTTCATCTCTTACTGCTTGTCCGGTAACGCGTAGGCGATAACGTAATCACCGCGGTCCGGCGACTGACGGGCGCCGCCCGCGTTAATGATGATGTACTGCTTACCGGTTTTCGGCGACACGTAGGTCATCGGGCCGGACTGGCTGCCTACCGGCAGACGGTCTTTCCAGATCTCTTTCCCGGTGGCGGTATCAAACGCGCGCAGGTAGAAATCCTGAGTGCCGGCAAAGAACAGCAGGCCAGACTGGGTGGACAGCGATGCGCCAAGAGTCGGCATGCCGATCGGAATTGGCATATGCATACGAATGCCCAGCGGGCCGGTGTCTTCTACGGTGCCAACCGGAACCTGCCAGACCAGCTTGCCGGATTTGAGATCAACCGCTGACATCGTACCGAACGGTGGTTTCTGGCATGGAATGCCCAGCGGCGAGAGGAAACGCTCGCGCATCGCGCCGAACGGCGTGCCGTCCATTGGAACAATGCCCATCTCGATGCCGCTGGCATCTTTCGCCACGTTGGCGCGAGGAACCATGTAGTTCGCCAGCCCCAGACGCATGTCGTTAACGAACATCAGGCCGTTATTCGGGTCAACCGAGACGCTGCCCCAGTTCATCCCGCCGAGGGAGCCCGGGAACTGCAGAGAACGGTCGAGGCCAGGTGGGGTAAAGACGCCCTGGTGACGCATCTCCTTGAACTGAATACGACACAGCAGCAGGTCAACGGGCGTTGCGCCCCACATATCGGATTCGGTCAGCGTCTGGTTGCCAATCATCGGCATGCCAACGGAATAGGGCTGGGTTGGGGAATAACGCTCGCCCTCAACGTTGCCCGCCGGAACAGGGCGCTCTTCAACCTTCGCCACCGGCTTGCCGGTTTCGCGGTTGAGCATAAAGATCATGCCCTGCTTGCTGGTCTGAACCAGCACCGGCGTGGTGCCGCCTTTACCGTCAGGAAGGTCGTAAAGCAGCGGTTGTGAAGGGAGGTCAAAGTCCCACAGATCGTGATGGGTCGTCTGGAAGTGCCAGCGAACCTGGCCGGTGGTCGCGTCGACGGCCACGATGGACGAGCTGTATTTGTCATCCAGCGCGGTGCGCTCGCCCGCCCAGAAGTCCGGGGTAGCGTTGCCGGTTGGCAGGTAGATCAGGTTAAGTTTTGCGTCGTACGACATGGCTGACCAGACGTTCGGCGTACCGCGCGTGTAGGTCTGGCCTTCCGGCGGCAGGCCGGTCAGGTTCGGGTTGCCCGGATCCCATGCCCATGCCAGTTTACCGGTGTGAACGTCATAGGCGCGCACCACTCCCGGCGGTTCGCCGGTGGAGAAGTTATCCGCCACGCGTCCACCGACCACCACAACGTTCCCCGCCACCAGCGGCGTTGAGGTCTGCTGGTAGTAGCCCGGCTTGATTTCGCCCATGCCGACGCTCAGGTCAACGATGCCGCGATCGCCAAAGTCTTCACAGACCTTACCGTTATCCGCGTTGATGGCAATCAGGCGGGCATCGGTGGTTGGCAGGAACAGACGGCGCGAACAGGCAGCAGGCTGCGCCTCTTCCAGTGACGTTGTCACATTTTGCCGATCTTCAAAATAGCCCAGACCGCGGCAGCGCTGCCAGTTTGGCGCGGTGGCCTTTGAATCATAGCGCCACTTCTCTTTGCCGGAATCCACGTCCAGCGCCAGCACTTTGCTGTATGGCGTACAGACGTACAAAGTGTCACCCACCTGCAGCGGCGTGTTCTGATCTTCCGCGCCCGAGCCGTTGCTCTGCGGAATATCGCCCGTATGGGCAACCCAGGCCACCTTCAGATCGCCGACGTTCTGCTTGTTGATTTGATCCAGCGCGGCGAAGCGGTCGCCGTGTGTGGTGTTGCCCCAGTGCTCCCAGTTTTTCTGCTGCTCGCCAGCGGCCACGGGCTTGACCGGAACCGCCTCATTCGCCGCGACCAGCGTCTGCGGTTTGAACATCCAGCCAAGGCTGACCAGCATCGCGACCGCCAGCACGGCGGCAACGCCAAATGCCGGGGCTTTGTTTACCGGCGCGGTGCGGTTCGCAGCGCGCAGGAACGGCCACACCACGGCACACAGGAACGCCAGCACCGCGAGGGTAAACAGGCGCGAGAAGAGCGGCCAGAAATCCCAGCCGGCATCGCTCACCGCCCAGAACAGCGAGGCGATAAAGGCGATAGCGTAAAGCACAATCCCGCTGCTGCGGTTCATGAAAATGAGGATGGCGGCTATCACCATCACGACGCCCACGATCAGGAAGTACCAGCTTCCGCCTACCGTGACGAGCTTGAAGCCAAGTCCGCCGACTGCCAGACCGACGATCGCCATCAGTCCGGCGAGAAGCCACTGCAGGATACGGGGTATCCCACGCGGCGCGCTGCCAAATGCCATTTCTATCTCCTTAAATGCTCCCGTCTCCCCGGCGCGTGCTGTGCGGCATCTGTACCAATTGGGTAATTAAAGACGAAAGTTGCGAGGGTTTACGGTAATTAATGCGTTTTGAAACGCCAGAATTCGTGGTTTTAAATGTATTAGTGAACCATTTGGTGAATTCGCCGCTATGATAAATCTGTTAAATTGTTTTGCGCAAATGTTAATGGATGATTTCGCATTATTTGATCAGCAAAGCGATCAAACCCGTCATGACGACGGGCTGGCGGGGGGGCTTTCAGGGACCTGTCAGGCGGGCATTGACTTGCGGATGGTGCTTAGCAGCGTCAGCGCGCCCTGGGAAAGAGGGGTATCAACGCGGGTCAGGATGCCTATCGGCTCACCTGCGCCGGGCGAGGTCACGGGCAGGGAGGTGAGCGTGCCGTGTCGCAGATCGTCCTTCACCGCGCCGGACGGCACGAACCAAACGTAGTCATAGTCCGCGGTCAGCTGGCGCGACAGCGAGGCTGAAAGCGTTTCAACGCAGCCCGAGGGCAGCGCGCAGCCGTGCATTTCCAGCAGCGCTTCGGCATTCTGACGCGGGACCGTACCTTTTGGCGACACCACCACCGGCCACTCCATCACCCGGCTCAGGGTGACGGTATCGTGTAACAGCGGGTGTCCAGGACGCACCACCAGCTTCAGGGATTCCAGGAACAGGAGCTCGTAGTTCAGGCCGCTCATCAGCTCCGGGTCAGACATCCGCCCGATCCCCAGATCCAGCTCGCCGGACTTCAGCCCCGCAAGAAGCATGGTGTTGTTCATGGTCGCCACCTGAATCGTGGCGTGCTTTTGCTGCTTATGGAACTGACCGATCACCGCGGGCAAAATGCCCAGCGCGGCAGTCGGCAGCGCGCCCACGCGGACAACGTCGCGCGTGACCTCTTCTTTGCGG
>CAMKZP010000360.1 GCA_946477805.1 uncultured Enterobacter sp. | reverse complement strand
ATATAAAATAGTAAATGGCTAAAAAGTATACCGTTAAACCAGGCTTTACTCGCTGAAATTTCTCGCTATATCCCGTCATTACTCGTCTTCCCGCAAATGTTACAAAGCACTACTGATTATGTGCACTTCGTCATAATCCTGACTTTTGCTCATTAAAAAGCGTTGATAATTCGCGTCGCGAAAAATAACCTAAAGGCGGTAGTTAATTTGAGGGTATTTCTGACTACCCCTGACCTTAGGGTCTTTTATATTTTCGCCGTTTTAGGCGTTTTAATTCGTCAAAGAGGAATAATCTATGCGTACGTTTAGTGGCAAACGTAGTGCGCTGGCGCTGGCTATCGCCGGTGTGACAGCAATGTCGAGCCTGGTCATCACGCCAGAAGCAAAGGCGGAAGGCTTCATCGATGATTCTACCCTCACGGGCGGTATTTATTACTGGCAGCGTGAGCGTGACCGTAAAGACGTGACCGAAAATAAATATAAAACCAACCTCTCTCACTCCACCTGGAACGCCAATCTGGATTTCCAGTCTGGCTATGCTGCCGATATGTTCGGTCTGGATATTGCGGCATTCACCGCGATTGAAATGGCGGAAAACGGCGACAGCGGCCACCCGAATGAAATTGCCTTCTCCTCCAGCAATAAAGCGTATAAAGAAGACTGGTCTGGCGATAAAAGCGGCGTCAGCCTGTACAAGGCTGCTGCGAAATTCAAGTACGGCCCGGTATGGGCGCGCGGAGGTTATATTCAGCCAACCGGTCAGACGCTGCTGGCGCCGCACTGGAGCTTTATGCCCGGCACCTATCAGGGCGCAGAAGCCGGGGCTAATTTTGACTACGGCGACGCGGGCGCGCTGAGCTTCTCCTATATGTGGACCAACGAATACAAAGCGCCGTGGCACATTGAGATGGACAAGTTCTACCAGAACGATAAAAAGACCAAAGTAGAGTATCTCCACTCTCTGGGCGCAAAGTATGACTTCAAAAATGACCTGGTGCTGGAGGCCGCTTTTGGTCAGGCCGAAGGGTATATCGATCAGTACTTCGCAAAAGCCAGCTACAAATTTGACGTTGCGGGCAGCCCGCTGAGCACCAGCTACCAGTTCTACGGCACGCGCGATAAGGTCAGCGATGGCTCGGTCAACGATATCTACAACGGTACCGCCTGGCTGCAGGCGCTGACCTTCGGGTACAAAGTGGGCCAGGTTGACCTGCGTCTGGAAGGAACCTGGGTGAAAGCGGAAGGGCAGCAGGGCTACTTCCTGCAGCGTATGACGCCAACCTACGCCTCCTCTAACGGTCGTCTGGATATCTGGTGGGATAACCGCTCGGACTTCAACGCCGACGGCGAAAAAGCGGTCTTCTTTGGGGCGATGTATGACCTGAAGAACTGGAACCTGCCCGGCTGGGCGGTGGGCGCATCTTATGCCTATGCCTGGGATGCGAAGCCAGCTGACATGGCGACGCCGGATGCTTACTACGATCCTAACTATCGTCTGAAAGAGTCTGCATACAGCCTGGACGCGATGTACACCCTGCAGGACGGCCGCGCGAAAGGCACGATGTTCAAACTGCACTTCACCCAGTATGACAACCACTCGGACATCCCGAGCTACGCGGGCGGTTACGGCAATATCTTCCAGGATGAACGTGACGTGAAATTCATGGTTATCGCACCTTTCACCATCTTCTGATGAACGATCTGGAGGGATCGCTCCCGCCGGAATGGAGACCGACATGTTGAAGAAAATCGCATTCGTTGCCGCGCTGGCCGCAGGACTGACCGCCTGCGCACAACCTCAGGCGGAGAAAGAAGATTCTCGCCTGAAAGAGGCCTATAGCGCCTGCATCAACACCGCCCAGGGCTCACCGGAGAAAATCGAGGCCTGTCAGAGCGTGCTGAACGTGCTGAAGAAAGAGAAAGCGCACGCGCAATTTGCCACGCAGGAAAACGTCCGGGTGATGGATTACCAGGCCTGTATTCAGGCGCGTAAAACGGGCAACGATCAGGAAGTGACGAAGCGCTGCGATAAGATCTGGCAGGAAATTCGCAGTAACAACAACAGTACCAGCAACTAATCCGCTGTTATCTCGCCCGGTAGCACTGCGCTTACCGGGCTTTTTTAGCGCAAAAAAAAAGCCAACCTTGCGGCTGGCTCAGAGTATGAAAACGGCATTACTTGGCGTCGTGCGCGCGATCGTCTTCGCGGCAGTCGCCTTCAGCGCAGTGGCCATAGAGGTACAGGCTGTGGTTGGTCAGGCGGATGCCGTGACGGGCAGCGATTTCACGCTGGCGTGACTCGATGGAATCATCGCTAAATTCAATGACCTTGCCGCAGTCGAGGCAGATCAGGTGATCGTGGTGATGCTGCTGGGTCAGTTCGAAAACAGATTTACCGCCTTCAAAATTATGACGGGTAACAATGCCCGCGTCATCAAACTGGTTCAGCACACGATACACGGTTGCCAGCCCAATCTCTTCGCCCATGTCGATAAGACGCTTGTAAAGGTCTTCCGCACTGACATGGTGATTGTCTGGCCCCTGAAGCACTTCAAGGATTTTTAACCGAGGAAGCGTTACTTTCAGGCCAGCTTTCTTTAATGCGGTATTGTTGTCAGTCATGCGGAATCTGTCCTGTTGCTAAACGATTCACTTCTAAAGAAGAAGTGACAGAAAATGCACTTGGGATAATGCGTCTCATTATAGAACTGCCATGACTAAATGAAAACTGCAAGTCTCAAGCAAAGTATGCTTATAAAAATGGGGTATCACCAACAAACTTGCCCGATGGCACCCACTTTTTACCAGGGGGATATTGTACAGGTCTGAGCGAAAAAGTTAAAAGTTTGTAGCAATTAATTTAATCGGTTTTACCTGGGGAACGGGCGCAACCGAAGCTGCGCCACGGGACATCAGGCGTTAAGAATGTCGTCCAGGTTCAGCTCTTCACGAACCTGCTTAACCCATTTTTCTACGCGCTCGGCGGTCAGTTCCGGCTGGCGATCTTCATCAATAGCCAAGCCCACGAAGTGATCGTCATCGGCCAGGCCTTTAGACGCTTCGAAGTGGTAACCCGCCGTTGGCCAGTGGCCTACGATAGCGGCACCGCGTGGTTCAATGATGTCGCGGATGGTGCCCAGCGCGTCGCAGAAATATTCCGCGTAGTCTTCCTGGTCGCCGCAGCCGAACAGGGCTACCAGCTTGCCGTTGAAGTCCACCTCTTCCAGCGTCGGGAAGAAATCATCCCAGTCACACTGGGCTTCGCCGTAGTACCAGGTCGGGATGCCCAGCAGCAGGATGTCATAGCCTTCGAGATCTTCTTTGCTGCTCTTGGCGATGTCGTGCACATCGGCAACGTCTTTACCGAGCTGTTTTTGAATGTTTTTTGCGATATTTTCGGTATTGCCGGTATCACTGCCGAAGAAAATGCCGATGATTGCCATGAGTAAAATAACCTCTTGAAACTTAATGGTATGGTGGCGCAATTTGTCCACGGATAAGGGCAATAATAGCAGAACTGGCAACCCTGCGGAAACCGCTATCGCGCAGGACTGCACTCTGTGCTACATGAAAAGGGAAATAAAGGGGATTTTCAGACTTATGCCTTGCCGCGTAATGTCTCAAGTTGGGCGATGAGCATCTCTTCGATCAGCTCGCTGCGGCTGATGTTACGCGCCTCGGCCAGCTCGTTAAGCGCATCGACGGCATCGGCGTTCAGCTTCAGTTCGACACGCTTAAGCCCGCGAGTCTTATCGCGTTTAAGCTGGTTGCGTTTATTGATACGCAGCTGTTCGTCACGCGAAAGCGGGTTCGTCTTGGGTCTTCCCGGGCGACGCTCATTCGCGAACAGATCTAGTGTCGTACGGTCCGTTTGTTCTTTGGCCATGATTCTGAGACTTCGGGGGAAACACGCCGCCCTGCTAATGCCCGGGCGATAAGCGCGCCATCATACATCAGCGAAAACGGCACGCCAACGACTGGAAGCCCGCGGGCGTCCGGTCGCTGCCTTTTTAATCAATTTTCTGTATCAGTAAGATAGCGACGGATAGCGCGCAGGACGGCATCCGGTTTTTCCGCGTGAACCCAGTGTCCGGCCCCCGCGATCACGTGGGCACGAGCCTGCGGAAACTGCGCCACGATTGCGTCGCGGTAGGCGTCGGTGACATAAGGGGAATTTCCGCCACGAATAAAGAGGGCAGTGTGCGGCCAGGCGGGAACGGATGACCAGCCAACGATATGAGAATACTGATCCCACAGGACCGGCACGTTGAAACGCCACTCTCCGTCGACAAAGGATTTCAGCAGGAACTGCACAAC
>CAMKZP010000359.1 GCA_946477805.1 uncultured Enterobacter sp. | reverse complement strand
CGAACGGCCCATAACCGAGATAAAATAATCTCCGTCGCGGGTCAGCACGCCCTTGAACATAGGGTCGTCGTTGAGCAGCGTGCGCAGCTTACGGGCAATGGCGATGGTAACGTTTTTCTCTCGCGTACCGCCCGGGCCGATGGCGCCCGGATCCTGGCCGCCGTGCCCTGCATCAATAGCGATAATCACCTTGTCGCCATTGACCGCGGTACGGCGCGCACTGGCCGCTGGACGCGTCACCGTATTGCTGCTGGTGGCCGCCGTAATGCGATCGCTCTGCGATTTAAACGGGTTTCGGGCAGGTTCAGACGGGCGCGGCGTATAGACCGGCTCCTCTACCCGCTTCGCCACAACGGGCGCGGGCGGAGGCGGAGGAGGCGCATCAGCATTGATGGTAAAGACGACCGTGTAGGTTCCGCCGTTTTGCTGCTTCACCGCTCTCGTTTTGCCTTTTTCGGTCAGATCGACCACCAGCCTGAGAGACTGGGCATCCTTCGGGGTGCCCGAACGGATGCTTTTCACCAGGTTGTTGCCGCTGAACTGCAGAGGCAAGCCCTGGATCACGCCGGTTTGTTTGATATCCAGCGCCACGCTGTGGCTGTCGATTTGTGAGAAAGCATACTCAGGATCGCCCATAAAGCTGAACGTGATCCGCGCCTGGCTGTCGCCATTCGAGACCTGAATATCCGAAAGATTTGCCGCGCCCGCCTGCGAGCACAGCAGCACGGTAGCAGCCAACAGCCAACCTTTAACGCGATTTATCATCCCGTCATCCCTACGCTTAACCGGCCAGACGGGCCAGTAAGGAACTGCCTGATGAGGAAACAGCGCTGATGCGCGCCTCACGCCCTTGAGCCTGGTAATCTAAGTGAATTTCGACATCCGGGTCAGGCAGTACACCCGCACCTTGCTGCGGCCACTCCACCAGGCAGATGGCGTCGTTGGCAAAATAATCGCGGATGCCCATAAACTCCAGCTCCTCCGGGTCCGCAAGACGGTATAAATCGAAGTGGTACACCATGAGATTTTCAAGCGTGTACGGCTCTACCAGAGTGTAGGTCGGGCTTTTAACGTTCCCGTTGTGGCCTAAGGCCTGCAAAAAACCGCGGCTGAAGGTGGTTTTACCCGCGCCTAAATCGCCATACAGATAAATGACGGTAGCCCCCCGGCAGGCCTGCGCCACGCGCTTGCCCAGTTCTAAAGTGGCTTGTTCATCAGGTAAAGAGATCGCTCGATTAGTCATTTTCTACGTCAATCACATCCGGGTTAACAACACGCCGCAGCGTGCCAAAAAGATCGGTCGCCAACATGCCGCGGGTGCCATAGCGCGCGGCAAGCTTATCGGCCGCTGCGCCGTGGGCCACACAGCCAGCACAGGCTGCATCATAAAGGGGAAGTTTCTGTCCAAGCAATGCGCCGATGATGCCAGAGAGCACATCGCCCATGCCGCCGCTCGCCATACCCGCATTTCCGGCATCAATAATGCCGAGCGCATTTTCGCTGGCAACAACGGTGCCCGCCCCTTTCAAAACGACAACACCCCCGTAACGTTTTACCAGACGCTGGGCAGAAAGTAAGCGATCGCTTTCAATTTCTGCCACGCTGCAGTTAAGCAGGCGCGCGGCCTCGCCGGGGTGTGGCGTGAGAATGCGATTGTGACGCGTATCCGGGTTGATTGCCAGAAGGTTCAGCGCGTCGGCGTCCCAGAGCATCGGTTTGCGGAAATTCTCCACCTTTTGCAGGGCCTGTTTGCCCCAGGCCTGCTGCCCAAGGCCGGGGCCAATCACCACCACATCCGCCCATTCCAGGCTTTCCTCAAGCGCTTGCGGCGTCAGCTCATGCACCATCAGCTCCGGGCGGGCGGTGATAATGGGCGCACTATTTTCAGGCCGCGTCAGCACGCGCACCAGACCAGCACCGCTGCGCAGGGCGGCCTCTCCCGTCATGCGGATTGCCCCCGCCGTGCCGCGATCTCCCCCCACGATGACCAGCCTGCCGTGATCGCCCTTGTGGGACGTCGGGCGTCGTGCAGGCAGCCAATGGGCCAGCTGCGATGCGTCAAAGCGTGATATTGGCGTATCCTGTCCGGCCAGCCAGCCCTCCAGCCCCAGCGCGTTGTGGTGCAGTTTCCCCACGACATCCCGCCCTTTGCCGGTAAGCAATCCCGGCTTCAGGGCGATAAAGGTGATGGTATGCGCAGCCTCGATTGCCACTCCCGGTATCGCGCCGGTTTCCGCCACCAGGCCAGAAGGAATATCCAGCGCCACGACCGGTGCGATGTGCGCATTGGCGCGCTCAATCAGGGCGGCAACGTTCTCGCGCGGCGCGCTGCGCAAACCCGTTCCCAGCAGGCCATCCACAATCAGTTCGATATCGTCAGGCCAGGCGATATCCGCCGCATGAATCGTTCCGCCCGCGTTCAGCCAGGCTTCTCGCGCTGCGGCGGCCTCCTCGGGCAGGGGCCTGTCGCTCTCAAGCGCCAGCAGCGTCACGCGGACGCCAGCCGCAACGGCCAGACGTGCGACCACGTAGCCGTCGCCACCGTTGTTGCCGTGCCCGCATAAAATTAGCCAGTGTGAAGCATTCGGATATGCCGCATGGGCCACGCCGAACGCCGCTTCGCCCGCGCGCTGCATCAGTTCATAAAGGGTAATGCCGAGGCTGTCCGCGGCCTCTTTTTCGGCGCGCCGGAGGTCATCCGCATGCCAGATGGAATGTGGTATACTTGCGGGGTTTTTCTTCACAGTATGGTCCGTCATGTCACAGCCCCTCGATCTCAATCAGTTAGCGCAAAATATTAAACAGTGGGGTGCTGAGCTAGGCTTCCAGAAGGTGGGTATCACCGATACCGACCTCTCCGCCAGCGAGCCAAAACTGCAGGCGTGGCTGGACAAACAATATCACGGCGAAATGGAGTGGATGGCGCGTCACGGCATGATGCGTGCCCGTCCACACGAGCTGTTGCCGGGCACATTACGCGTCATCAGCGTGCGCATGAACTACCTTCCGGCCAACGCGGCCTTTGCACGCACGCTAAAAAATCCCTCTCTTGGCTACGTCAGCCGCTACGCGCTGGGGCGTGATTACCATAAGCTTCTGCGTAACCGCTTAAAAAAACTCGGGGAAACTATTCAGCAGCACTGTGTTTCGCTGAATTTTAGACCCTTTGTTGATTCCGCGCCTATTCTTGAGCGCCCGATTGCTGAAAAAGCCGGGCTTGGCTGGACAGGTAAGCACTCACTTATCCTCAGCCGCGACGCCGGATCGTTCTTCTTCCTGGGTGAGCTACTGATCGATCTACCGCTGCCGATAGACGGCCCGGTGGAGGAAGGCTGTGGCCGCTGCGTGGCCTGCATGACCATCTGCCCGACCGGGGCTATCGTCGAGCCGTATGTCGTTGATGCGCGCCGCTGCATCTCTTATCTCACCATTGAACTGGAAGGAGCGATCCCGGAAGCGTTCCGCCCGCTCATCGGCAACCGTATTTATGGCTGCGACGACTGTCAGCTGATCTGCCCGTGGAACCGCTACTCGCAGCTTACGGACGAAGAAGACTTCAGCCCGCGTAAGGCGCTGCACGCGCCGCCGCTCATCGAGCTGTTCGCCTGGACAGAAGCCTGGTTTCTGAAGGTAACGGAAGGCTCGGCCATTCGCCGCATCGGCCATCTGCGCTGGCTGCGTAACGTTGCTGTTGCCCTGGGGAATGCCCCGTGGGACGAAGCCAATATCCAGGCGCTCGAGAGCCGTAGAGGTGAGCACCCACTTCTCGATGAGCACATAGAATGGGCGATTGCGCAGCAGATTGAGAAACGAAATGCCTGCGTGGTCGAGGTGCAGCTGCCGAAGAAACAGCGTCTGGTAAGGGTGATTGAAAAAGGGCTGACGCGGGACGCCTGAACTATTCACAGCCTGTGTATAAAATTACAAACTCAAGCGGCATCGGGCCTGGCAAACAGGTCAAGTGATCTCTATAACATTTTGAAATCAAATTTTATTGATTAATTTCAATGAATTAACAGGATATCGTTCACCCTGCGAAGTTTTCACCGACATCAGGATAACGGCATTATCTGTGGATAACTCTGTTTACAAGAGTATTTCAGATGAAATAGAAAATGTCCCCAACGAAGCATTTCGCTGTGGATAATTTAGATGTGAAGAAGAATTTGGAGCGGGAAACGAGACTCGAACTCGCGACCCCGACCTTGGCAAGGTCGTGCTCTACCAACTGAGCTATTCCCGCTTGGGTGTTCTGGTGCTGGGCGTATCCTGAGATACTTTCAAATTTTGGAGCGGGAAACGAGACTCGAACTCGCGACCCCGACCTTGGCAAGGTCGTGC
>CAMKZP010000358.1 GCA_946477805.1 uncultured Enterobacter sp. | reverse complement strand
CGCCGGAATTGCCGAAGTGGCGGCCAGCTACGGCCACCGGGTGCTGATTTACGATATTGCCTCCGACGCGATTTCGCGGGCGGTTGACGGCATCTGCCAGCGCCTGGACTCACGGGTGGCGCGCGGCAAGCTCTCGGCGGACGCCAGCGCGCAGATCCTCGCCCGGCTGAACCCGGCGACCGACATTCAGGCCCTGGCGGCGGCAGATCTGGTCATTGAAGCGGCGTCCGAGCGGCTGGAGGTCAAAAAGGCGCTGTTCAAGGAGCTGGCGGAGATCTGCCCGCCGCAGGCCCTGCTGACCAGCAACACGTCATCGATCTCTGTCACGGCGATTGCCGCCGATATTCGCCATCCGGAGCGCGTGGCGGGGCTGCACTTCTTCAACCCGGCGCCGGTAATGAAGCTGGTGGAGGTCGTCAGCGGGCTGGCCACCTCCCCGGAGACGGCGGACGCGCTGTGCGAGCTGGCAACGAACTGGGGGAAACAGCCGGTGCGCTGCCAGTCAACGCCGGGCTTTATCGTCAACCGCGTGGCGCGCCCGTTCTACTCCGAAGCCTGGCGCGCGCTGGAGGAGCAGGTGGCCGCGCCTGAGACGATCGACGCCGCGCTGCGCGACGGCGGCGGTTTCCCGATGGGGCCGCTGGAGCTGACCGACATGATCGGACAGGACGTTAACTTTGCAGTGACCTGTTCCGTGTTCAACGCCTTCTGGCAGGAGCGTCGCTTTCTGCCTTCGCTGATGCAGCAGGAGCTGGTCCTCGCGGGGCGGCTGGGTAAAAAAAGCGGGAAGGGGGTTTACGACTGGCAGGGCGAGAGGCCTGGGGCGAGCTGGCTGGCTGCCGTCAGCGAGAGCTATAGCCCAATGGCCGTGCAGCGTAAAAGTGACGGTGTCACCGAAATTGACGACGTGCTGCTGGTTGAAACTCAGGGCGAAACGGCGCAGTCGCTGGCCGTGAAGCATAACCGCCCGGTGGTGGTGGTGGACCGAATCGAACGCGACGTCGCGGTCATCGCCGCGGCCAGCAGTAACCCGCACTCCGCCACGCAAAAGGCCGTTTTTTATCTGCAGCAGCAGGGCAAGCGCGTGGTGCAGATTGCCGACTACCCCGGCCTGCTGGTCTGGCGCACGGTGGCGATGATCGCCAACGAGGCGCTGGACGCCCTGCAAAAAGGGGTCGCCAGCGAGCAGGACATCGATACCGCCATGCGCCTGGGGGTGAATTACCCAAGCGGCCCGATTGCCTGGGGCGAGCGTCTGGGCTGGCAGCGCCTGCTGGCGCTGCTGGAAAACCTCCAGCGTCACTACGGCGAGGAGCGCTATCGCCCCTGTTCACTGCTGCGCCAGCGGGCGCTTCTGGAGAGTAGCTATGAGTCATAACGCCTGGCACACCGCCCGGACCATGTACGAACGTGACGCCTGCGCGCAGGCGCTCGGCATCGACATCATCGAGATGGACGAAGGCTACGCGGTGGTCACGATGACCGTCACCCCGCAGATGCTCAACGGCCATAAAACCTGCCACGGCGGGCAGCTCTTTTCGCTGGCGGATACCGCCTTTGCCTACGCCTGCAACAGCCAGGGGCTGGCGGCGGTGGCCTCGGGCTGTTCCATCGACTTTCTGCGTCCGGGATTTGCCGGGGACACGCTCACCGCCACCGCGCGGGTAAAGCATCAGGGCAAACTGACCGGCGTGTACGACATTGAAATCCACAACCAACAACAGAAAACGGTCGCTCTTTTTCGCGGGAAATCTCACCGCATTGGCGGCAGTGTGACAGGAGAAGCCTGATGCGTGACGCATTTATTTGTGATGGTGTTCGTACCCCGATCGGCCGCTACGGCGGGGCGTTATCCAGCGTTCGCGCTGACGATCTGGGGGCCGTTCCGCTGCGCGCGCTGCTGGCGCGCTACCCGCAGCTCGACCTGGAGCGCATTGATGACGCGATCTTCGGCTGCGCTAACCAGGCCGGGGAGGACAACCGCAACGTGGCGCGTATGTCGGCGCTGCTGGCGGGTTTGCCGCAGACGGTGTCCGGCACCACCATCAACCGCCTGTGCGGGTCGGGGCTGGATGCGGTTGGCTTTGCGGCGCGGGCAATAAAAGCCGGAGACGGCGAGTTGCTGATCGCAGGCGGCGTGGAGTCCATGTCCCGCGCGCCCTTCGTGATGGGCAAGGCGAGCGCGGCCTTCCAGCGTCAGGCCGAGATTTTCGATACCACCCTCGGCTGGCGATTTGTGAATCCGCTCATGCATCAGCAATTCGGAACTGACAGCATGCCGGAAACAGCGGAGAATGTAGCCGAATTGTTAAATATCAGCCGCGCCGACCAGGACGCGTTTGCCCTGCGCAGCCAGCAGCGCACCGCGCAGGCGCAGCGGAATGGCGTGCTGGCGCAGGAAATTGTGCCGGTGCAGGTGGCGGGGAAAAAAGGCGCGGTAACCGAGGTCAGCGAGGATGAACATCCGCGCGCCGACACCACCCTGGAGCAGCTCGGCGCGTTGAAAACCCCGTTTCGCAAAAACGGGGTAGTCACGGCCGGGAACGCCTCCGGGGTGAACGACGGCGCCGCGGCGCTGATTATCGCCAGCGAGCAGATGGCGCTGGCGCAGGGGCTGGTGCCGCGCACCCGGATTGTCGCGATGGCGACGGCAGGGGTTGAGCCGCGCCTGATGGGGCTTGGCCCGGTCCCCGCCACCCGTAAAGTGCTGGAGCGCGCTGGATTAAGCATTAACGATATGGACGTCATTGAGCTAAACGGGCCTTTGCATCGCAGGCGCTGGGCGTGCTGCGCCAGCTGGGCCTGCCGGACGATGCCGCGCACGTTAACCCGAACGGCGGTGCCATTGCGCTGGGCCATCCGCTGGGGATGAGCGGTGCCAGGCTGGCGCTGGCGGCGAGCAACGAACTGCACCGACGCGGCGGGCGCTATGCGCTGTGTACGATGTGCATCGGCGTGGGTCAGGGCATCGCCATGATCCTTGAGCGTGTTTGATCAAATTACACTGTGAGCACCCTACAATGACAACGACAAATACAACAAAGCTTGATCCGATCGAAACCGCGTCCGTTGACGAACTGCAGGCGCTGCAGACCGCGCGCCTGAAGTGGACGCTGCATCACGCCTACAGCAACGTTCCGATGTACAAACGCAAGTTTGACGCCGCGGGCGTTCACCCTGACGACTTCAAAGAGCTGGCCGACCTGCAAAAATTCCCGTGCACCACCAAGCAGGATCTTCGCGACAACTATCCCTTTGACACCTTTGCGGTGCCGATGGAGCAGGTCGTGCGCATCCACGCCTCCTCCGGCACCACCGGCAAACCGACCGTGGTGGGCTACACGCAAAACGATATCGATAACTGGGCGAACATTGTTGCCCGCTCCCTGCGCGCCGCGGGCGGCAGCGCGAAGGACAAAATCCACGTGGCCTACGGCTACGGGCTGTTTACCGGCGGGCTGGGCGCGCACTATGGCGCCGAGCGTCTGGGCGCGACGGTGATCCCGATGTCCGGCGGCCAGACGGAAAAACAGGCGCAGCTGATCCGCGACTTCCAGCCGGATATGATCATGGTGACGCCGTCCTACTGCCTGAACCTGATTGAGGAGCTGGAGCGCCAGATGGGCGGCGACGCCAGCCAATGCTCCCTGCGCGTCGGCGTGTTTGGCGCGGAGCCGTGGACGCAGGCCATGCGCCGGGAAATCGAAAAACGCTTAGGCATTACCGCGCTCGATATCTATGGCCTGTCGGAAGTGATGGGGCCGGGCGTGGCGATGGAGTGTCTTGAAACCGCCGACGGCCCGACCATCTGGGAAGACCACTTCTACCCGGAAATCGTCAACCCGAACGACGGCGCGCCTCTGGCCGACGGCCAGCAGGGCGAGCTGCTGTTCACCACCCTGACCAAAGAGGCGCTGCCGGTGATCCGCTACCGCACCCGCGACCTGACGCGCCTGCTGCCCGGCACCGCGCGCACCATGCGGCGTATGGATCGCATCAGCGGTCGCAGCGACGATATGCTCATTATCCGCGGCGTGAACGTTTTCCCGTCGCAGCTGGAGGAGGAGATCGTCAAGTTCGAGCATCTTTCGCCGCATTACCAGCTGGAGGTGAACCGCCGCGGGCATCTTGATTCACTTTCGGTGAAGGTGGAGCTGAAAGAGAGCAGCTTAACGCTCTCTCACGAACAGCGCTGCCAGGTGTGCCACCAGCTGCGCCACCGCATTAAATCGATGGTGGGGATCTCAACCGACGTGATGATTGTTAACTGCGGCAGCATTCCGCGCTCTGAGGGGAAAGCCTGCCGGGTGTTTGATTTGCGTAAGGTGGCGGCTAACAGGTG
>CAMKZP010000357.1 GCA_946477805.1 uncultured Enterobacter sp. | reverse complement strand
TGCCATTAAATAGCTCCTGGTTTTAGCTTTTGCTTCGTAAACACGTAATAAATCGACCTCATACAATATGAGGACGCGAAATTTTAGGGCCACGTCGAAAAGGTGTCAAGAAATATACAGCGATCTCAGATCACCAGTTCAGTTGACTGGGGTGCTTTACCGTTAGATTAACGAAATCAGTATAGCCAACCACGTTAATTTTGGATGAAATTTGACCAGCAAGGCCTCGCGCATCAAGATCGTCTTTCAGCGCAGAGACAGATATGGGGGCATTGATGAGAATTTCAACGAAGCGACTGCCTTCCAGTGCAGCCACCACACCGTCCTGAATCAGCAGCAGATCATCACCTTCGCGCAGCATACTCAGTAGCGCCTCGGTATCGCATTGCCAGGGTGAATGGCTCAAGATATGGAGCATGACGGCCTCAAAAGGTCAAAACAGTATCGTAGTGAGAGAGTTTTTCGCGCAGCGCACCGGCGGCAAGGATCGTTACATCCAGCACGAATGACGTCTGATCGTGCAGACCACGCGCGCTGAGCGAGTCGGCGCAGACATAAAAGGTTTCAATGTCGTACAGCGGCAGTACTTTAAAGGTTGCTATGTAGTCGCGCGCCAGCACGGCCTGCGGCTGTTGGCCTGCCAGCAGCTGAAACACCCCATCCCCCAAAAAGAAAACGCCGATATCTTCCGTTAATGCCGACGTCGCGAGCAACGCGTCCAGCCCTTCCCGGCCAGCCGCGCTGCCGTGCGGCGCGGAGGAGAAAACAAACGCCACGCGCTTCATCAGAATTGCACCACTCTGTCGCAGGTAAGCGCGGCCTGCGCCAGCGCGCCCAGGCCACTTAACGAAAAACCAGGCTGAAGGTTCGCCCCCGGTAAGCCGAGGCGTTCTGCTTCGGCTGTATCCGCCACGCCGCGGCGCAGCGCTGCCGCCACGCAGATATGCAGCTCCACGCCCTGCCGTTCATTCAACCCCTGCCAGGCGCGCACCAGGTCAAATTCATCGCTTGCCGGTGACGTAAACTGATTCGCGTTATACACCCCTTCCCGATAGAAAAAGACGCTCGCCAGTTCGTGTCCGGCTTCAAGCAGCGCGTGCGCAAACTGCAGCGCGCTGCTGGCCTGCTGAGTCCCATACGCCGGGCCTGTCACCATCAGTGCAAAACGCATTACTTGTCTTGCCCCAGGAAATCGCCGCTTTTGAACTGACGAATGTAGAGGTAAACCGTGTGCTTGGAGATATTCAGGCGATCGGCGACCTGGTTAATGGCGTCTTTGATATCAAAAATGCCTTTCTCGTAGAGGTTCAGCACGATCTGACGATTCTTGGCGTTGTTCGATACGTTGCGATCGGCATTCACCTCTTCAATGGTGAACTCCAGCGTCTGGGTCACCAGGTCTTCTACAGAGGAGGCAAAATTCACAGAAGAGCCCGCGTCCGGCGTCTCTGGCGGAATAAAAGTACTCATGATTTGCGAGAACGGCACATCAAGGTTCATGTTGATGCACAGCAAACCAATGACGCGATGGTCGCGGTTTCGGATGGCGATCGTTTCTGATTTCATCAGCACGCCGCTTTTCGCGCGAGTGAAATAACATTTGGAGACGCTGCTGTCCGCGCCGGTCATGTCATGCAACATACGCAATGCAAGGTCGGTGATTGGCGAACCAATTTTACGGCCGGTATGCTCACCATTCGCAATGCGGATGGCGGAACACTTCAGATCTTGCAGGGAGTGCAATACGATTTCGCAGTGGGAGCCAATGAGCATCGCTAACCCGTCCACCACCGCTTCGTAGGATTTAAGGATATCGAAGTCGGTCTGGTCAAAGGGACGTTGATCCAGCAAATCAAGCTCACTGGTTTCGTTGGTTAAAAGCGACCTGGACATGAAAAAAACACTCCTTTTCAGGAGCCTGTCGTTAGGTTTTCAGGGCAGGCTCATTATCTACACGGACAACTAAATTAATACAGCGTGTATAACGCTTTCCAGTGTTAATTATATCTGCCCCACAATAAAAAAAACCGCCGCCTTAAAGGCGGCGGTTTCTGTGACATTACTTCTTCGCTGCAGCGGCTTTGTCGTCAGCCGGTGCTTCTGGTTTCGCATCGGCTTTCGGTGCTGGTTTGATGTCCAGCAGTTCGACATCGAAGACCAGGGTTGAGTTCGCAGGGATGCCCGGAACGCCGGTTTTGCCGTAAGCCAGGTCTGGTGGGATGACCAGCTTGATCTTCCCGCCTTTCTTGATGTTCTTCAGGCCTTCGGTCCAGCCTGGAATAACGCCGTCCAGACGGAAGGAGAGAGGCTCACCGCGGGTGTATGAGTTATCGAACTCTTTACCGTCGATCAGCGTACCTTTGTAGTTAACCACGACGGTGTCGCTGTCTTTTGGCGCTTCACCGGTACCGGCTTTCTCTACTTTATAAACCAGGCCGGTAGAGGAGGTTTTTACGCCTTTCTCTTTAGCAAAGGTGTCACGATAGGCTTTGCCTTTCGCTTCATTATCTTTTGCATCGGCTTCCATCTTGGTCTGAGCAGCGCCTTTCACGCGAGCTTCAAACGCCTGCAGAGTCTGTTCGATCTCCTGGTCAGTCAGTTTGCTCTTATCAGCAAATGCATCCTGAACACCCGCGATCAGCTGAGCTTTGTCCAGTTTAATGCCCAGTTTCTCTTGTTCTTTCAGAGAGTTTTCCATGTAACGACCCAGAGATGCGCCAAGTGCGTAGGCGGATTTCTGGTCGTCATTTTTGAACGCCGCTTTGCTGTCTGCAGTTGCAGCAGGCTTCGCAGCAGTGTCAGCTGCGAAAGACAGCGGCGCATTCAATGCGACAGCCATCGTGGTCGCCAGCAGCGTTACTTTGAACAGTGATTTCATCCATATCTCCAGGGCCTGGGGACTCTCACCCCAGCATTAAACGTAAATGAGTGACGTACTATAAATCGTTGCGGAAGAAATCTACAGACAGACTCTCCCGATTCTCGCCTCTTTTAAGACTATTTTTGTTTAAATAAGTTTCTTACCACCGGGATGGATACTGCACTTGAGGATAAACTCAGTTAAACTTCGCCGCCGCGAGCCGATCGTGGCAAACCTGAAATAGACGAGGTGAATGATGCAGGACACATTGATAGAAGCGAGACTGGCTGAGCTGGAAAGCCGCCTGGCTTTCCAGGACATCACCATCGAAGAGCTAAACCAGACCGTGACCGCTCACGAGCTTGAAATGGCAAAACTGCGCGATTTAATGCGGCTCCTCACTGAAAAAGTGAAGGCAACCCAGTCATCGCACATTGCCTCTCAGTCAGAAGAGACGCCACCACCTCATTATTGAGGCGTAAAAAAAGCGGGATATTCCCGCTTTTTTTGTGCCCGGTGGCGCGAAGCGTACCGGGCCTACATGTCTCATACCCTATGGATTTCGCGTCGCAGCCAACACACCTGCGGCTTGAAAGACGACGGGTATCAGTGGCAACCGCAGCCGCCGTTGCCGCAACCACCTTTACCGTGGTCGTGACCATGGTCGTGATCGTGGCCGTGACCACCGCAGCAGCCGTCGTGGCCGTGGTCGTGATCGTGGTCATGACCGTGCGCACCGTGAACGTGGCCGTGAGCCAGCTCTTCTTCGGTTGCTTCACGGATCGCAACGACTTCGACGTTGAATTTCAGGTTCTGGCCAGCCAGCATGTGGTTGCCGTCAACCACAACGTGGTCGTCTTCAACTTCAGTGATCTCAACCGGCACTGGACCCTGGTCGGTTTCAGCCAGGAAGCGCATGCCAACCTGCAGCTCGTCAACGCCCATGAACACGTCTTTAGGCACGCGCTGAACCAGGTTGTCGTCATACTGACCGTAAGCGTCGTTCGCGCCTACAGCAACGTCGAATTTGTCGCCAACGTCATGACCTTCCAGCGCTGTTTCCAGGCCAGAAATCAGGGAGCCGTGACCATGCAGGTAGTCAAGCGGCGCACTCACCGGAGACTCATCAACCAACACACCGTCTTCTGTACGTACCTGATAGGCCAGGCTGACCACCAGGTCTTTTGCTACTTTCATGATATCTCCTGAGCGTGGGAAAATTACTGGCGCAGATTGTAGCGGAAATCTGCACCTGTGTACCCTTAAGCTTAAAAAAACTCAGAGCATATCGCTAGTCTGGATGAAAAATGCCGATCACTTGCTCTTCTTTGCGAACGTGATCGCGAGCCTCTTTGTCGGCCTCGCGCATCTGGTGGCCGCACTTAACGCACTCAACCACATCAATATTATTTTCCCGCCACAGGGCCAAAGTATCTTGCGCCTGGCAGGCCGGGCATTTTGCTCCCGCGATAAAGCGTTTACGTA
>CAMKZP010000356.1 GCA_946477805.1 uncultured Enterobacter sp. | reverse complement strand
TCTACACTCGACTAGTCGTCGGCAGCGTCAGATGTGTATAAGAGACAGTCCAGGAACACTTCAAAAATTCGCGGGCCGTGGCCCCATTCCAGCGCTTGCGCCTGTAAGCTCATGTTGACTCCTGCTGTTGTGAATTTTTAGTCGTTGTTGCGACGAATAATGTGCCACGCAGGTGTATGATAAATCCACCTCTGTCAGGTTAATTACAACGTGCAGACGACGACAACCCCTCAAAAATTGCCGCCTGCCTGTTTTTAGGTTGGATACATGCGTAAAGGAAAGTTAAGCAGTGACGCTCCGTTTGGGACGTTGTTAGGCTATGCGCCGGGTGGCGTGGCGATTTACTCTTCAAACTACAGCAGCCTCGATCCGCGTCAATACCCGGAAGATGCGGATTTCCGAAGCTATATCGGCAACGAATACATGGGCCACAAGTGGCAGTGCGTTGAGTTTGCCCGCCGTTTCCTGTTCCTCAACTACGGTTTTGTCTTTACCGACGTCGGTATGGCGTGGGAGATCTTCTCCCTGCGCTTTTTACGAGAGGTGGTAAACGACAACATTCTGCCGCTGCAGGCCTTCGCCAATGGCGCAAAACGCCCGCCGCAGGCCGGCGCGCTGCTGATCTGGCAAAAGGGCGGCGAGTTTCACGAGACCGGCCACGTTGCGGTGATCGCCCAGCTGCTGGGCGACAGGGTCCGCATCGCCGAGCAGAACGTAATCCATTCCCCGCTCCCGCTGGGGCAGCAGTGGACGCGCGAGCTGCGATTAAGCGTTAAGGACGGCTGCTACACCCTTCATGACACCTTTAACGACACCGAAATCCTCGGCTGGATGATCCAGACGAGCGACACTGAGCACAGCATTCCCCAGCCGGAAATCGACGGCGAGCTGCTGAAACTCAGCGGTGCGCGGCTGAAGAACAGGCGCCAGTTCGACGGGAAATGGCTCAACGAGGACGACGCCCTGCAGCAGGCATACGTTCGGGCGAACGGCCACGTGATCAACAAAGATCCCTGCCAGTATTTCACCATCACCGAAAGCGCCGAGCAGGAGCTGATCAAAGCGACCAACGAGCTGCACCTGATGTACCTGCACGCGACCGACAAAGTGCTGAAAGACGACAGCCTGCTGGCGCTTTTCGACATCCCGAAAATCCTCTGGCCGCGCCTGCGTCTCTCCTGGCAATGGCGTCGCCACCACATGATCACCGGTCGTATGGACTTCTGCATGGACGAGCGCGGCATCAAGGTGTACGAGTACAACGCCGATTCCGCGTCCTGCCACACCGAGGGCGGACTGATCCTGGAAGAGTGGGTGAAAAATGGCTATCGCGGTAGTGGCCATAATCCGGCTGAAGGATTGCTGGAAGAGCTGACCGGCGCCTGGAAGCACAGCCACGCGCGGCCCTTTGTCCACATCATGCAGGACAACGACGTGGAAGAGGATTACCACGCGCTCTTTATACAGCGTTCGCTGATGCAGGCCGGGTTTGAAACCAAAATTCTGCACGGCCTGGCGGCGCTAAGCTGGGACGGCGCCGGGCAGCTCATCGACGAGGAGGGCCGCCCGGTTAACTGCGTGTGGAAAACCTGGGCGTGGGAGACGGCAATTGAGCAGATCCGCGAGGTAAGCGAAACCGAATACGCCGCCGTGCCGATCCGCACCGGTCATCCGCAAGGCGAAGTGCGCCTGATTGACGTTCTACTGCGCCCGGAGGTGCTGGTTTTCGAACCGCTGTGGACGGTGATCCCCGGCAATAAGGCAATTCTGCCGGTGCTGTGGCAGCTGTTCCCGAACCATCGCTACCTGCTGGATACCGATTTTGAGGTCAACGACCTCCTGAAGCAGACCGGCTATGCCGTCAAACCCATTGCCGGGCGCTGCGGCAGCAATATTGACCTCAT
Source organism: uncultured Enterobacter sp. (assembly GCA_946477805.1). Lineage (GTDB taxonomy): Bacteria > Pseudomonadota > Gammaproteobacteria > Enterobacterales > Enterobacteriaceae > Enterobacter. Next base: position 2,452 of record CAMKZP010000356.1, on the reverse strand, counting down.
CAGCGCTCAGGACGAACTGCTGGATAAATCCAGCGGCAAGTTTGTTGACCGCAAAAACATCTATCAGCAGCTGTGGTGCCTGCCGAAAGTCGACGGCAAGTACATTCAGGTCTGCACCTTTACCGTGGGCGGAAACTACGGAGGAACGTGCCTGCGCGGGGATGACTCGCTGGTGGTGAAGAAAGAGAGCGATATTGAGCCGCTGATAGTGCTAAAAGATGAGTAGGCACTGCAGGCTGTGAACCCAATCCGCAGGCGACCCCTGCGGATTTTTTTTCAATGAGCGAAACCTTCAGGCGTTAGCGTGCGAACTATTATTCATTAAGCCGCTTTTTCCTGATGGAGCCGACCATGAATCCTTTAAAAACCCTGTCCGCCGCCGTTCTGACGCTTTCACTCTTCACCCTGAGCGCCCATGCCGCCCTTGAAGCGGGGGCAAAAGCCCCGGACTTCAGCCTGCAAGGCGCGCTGGGCGGTAAACCGCTGACCTTCTCCCTGCAGCAGGCGTTGCAAAGTGGCCCGGTGGTGCTTTATTTCTTCCCGGCTGCGTTTACAAAAGGCTGCACGCTTGAAGCGCACGCCTTTGCCGAAGCGAGCGATGATTTCAAAAAGCTGGGCGCAACCGTGGTAGGCGTGACGGCCGGGAATGTCGATCAGGTGGATGAGTTCTCGAAGCTGGAGTGCCGGGATAAATTTGCCGTTGCGGCAGACCCGGGCGCGAAAGTGGCATCTGAATACCAGACCCTCATGCAGATGAACGGTAAAACGGTCTCCGACCGCACCTCGTTCGTCATCGCTCCTGACGGTAAGATCCTGATGAGCTATACCGATCGTAACCCGGATGAACATATTCAGAAAAGCATGGATGCGGTGAAAAAATACGCGAATTCGCACTCGTAATTTAACGCCCGGAGTTCGCTATGTTAACAGCCATGCTGGCCGCCTTTGTGGGCGGCATTATTCTCAACTTTATGCCCTGTGTGTTCCCGGTGATTTCCCTGAAAGCGCTGGGCATCCTGCGTCATCAGGGAGACACGAAAAGCGCGCGTACTGAAGGGCTGGGCTTTTTACTGGGCGTGATTTTTACCATGCTGCTTTTAGCCGGCGTGCTGCTGGCTCTGCGAGCCGGTGGCGCCGCTGTAGGATGGGGATTTCAGCTTCAGTCCCCGCTGGTGATCGCCACGCTGGCGCTGATTATTCTGGGCGCGACGCTAAACCTGCTTGGCGTGTTTGAGGTGGGGCTATCGCTGCAGCGCGCCGGGGAGATTTCAGCCGGACGCGGCGCATTTACACGCTCGGCGTTAACCGGGGCGCTGGCGATTGTGGTGGCGACGCCGTGCTCGGCCCCCTTTATGGCCGGGGCAGTGGGGTATGCGCTGGTGCAGCCTCCCGCCGTGTCGCTCGGCATTTTCTTCGCGCTGGCGCTGGGGTTTGCTGCGCCGTTCACCCTCATTTCACTTTTTCCGGCTGTAGCGGCACGCCTGCCGCGGCCGGGCGCGTGGATGGATATCCTCAAACGCGGGCTGGCTTTCCCAATGCTCGGCGCGTTCGCCTGGCTGGTATGGGTCCTCACGCAGCAGGCAGGTACCACCGCGCTGGCGGCCATACTGGCATGCGCCGTGGTGGTAAGTTTTGCCGCATGGCTATACGGGATGGCCCAGCGCAGGCGCTACATCGGCCAGTCATACAAAGCGTTGCTGGCGGTGACAGTGGTGCTGTTTATCGCGGCGATCGGTCCGCTGCCTGGCGTGATACACACCCAACCCTCTTCGCCAGACGCGCAGAGAGCGGAGAGCATCGCGCGGGTGAAATGGTCTCCCCAGACGGTTGAGAAGATGCGCGGCCACGGTAAGGCCATCTTTGTCGATTTTACGGCATCGTGGTGCATCACCTGTCAGGTTAACGAGCGGACATCACTTTCTACTGCGGCGGTGAAACAGGCGCTGGTAAAGACGGGAACGGTTTATATGGTGGCGGACTCTACCAAATTTAATGCGGATATTGATGATGCAATGAACACCTTCGGGCAAGGCGGGCTGCCGCTGTACGTGGTTTATCCGGCTGACGGGGGAGAGCCGAAAGTTCTGCCGCAGGTATTAACGCCGTCCATTGTCGTTAATGCCCTGAACCAGGCGGCCGACAAAAAAGCATGAGGTAATCATCATGGCGGAATATGGATAAAGGGTTAGCGCCGCGCGAGGCATGGCCCGGATTAATGGGTAGCGCGCAGGCGGGCGATCGCGATGCTTATACGCAGCTGCTGCGGGCAATCGTCCCGGTTATCCGGGCGATCGTCCGCAAACAGATTGTCGACAGCGCCCTGGTTGATGATGTCATACAGGATGTTCTGCTGACGGTTCACCGGGTCCGCCATACCTATGACCCGGGCAGCCCCTTTCTGCCGTGGCTGATGGCGATTACGCAGGCACGCTCCATCGATGCGTTACGAAAG
>CAMKZP010000355.1 GCA_946477805.1 uncultured Enterobacter sp. | reverse complement strand
GGATAGCCCTGCCCGTCCCCGTCGAACCGGTGAACGAGATTTTTGCCACGTCCGGATGGCGAGTGAGGGTTTCGCCGACCGTGTCGCCGCGCCCGGTGACGATGTTAAACACCCCCGGTGGCAGGGCGGCATCGCGCAGCGCTTCGGTCACAATCCGGGTCTGCAGGGCGCTCATTTCGCTCGGCTTGATCACCGCCGTACAGCCCGCCGCCAGCGCGGCCGCCAGCTTGCCGCAGATAAACCCCGCGTCGCTGTTCCACGGCGTAATCAGCGCCGCCACGCCAAGCGGCGTCATCTGCACCGCTGCGGCGCCTGCGGTAGTCTCGAACTCAAACGCCTCCAGCGCCTCAATGGCCTGAGCTATCGCCTCCGCCGGATAGCGGGCCATCCACGCCGAACGCGAGGCGGGCGCACCGTACTCTTCGATAACCGCGTCCAGCAGATCGTCGTGGCGGGCGGCAACGGCGGCCTGCATACGCGTGAGCGCCGCGATGCGCTCCCGCTTTGTGGTTTTCGACCACGCCGGGAATGCCGCTTTCGCGGCGGCGATGGCGCGCCCGGCGTCAACCTCATCCGCCAGCCGCACCTGGCCCATCATCCGCGCCGTCGCCGGGTTGTACAAATCAAACCACTCCGTGCCGTGCGGGGTGACGAACTCGCCGTTGATAAAGATCTGTTCGATGGTGTGCATATAAACCTCCTCAGGCTGTGTAAGCACAGTCTGGCACGCCTTCTCCGTTGCGATAATCCACGCTATGCTGCAAGGGTTATTTCGATTTTCAGGATAATCTATGCATCGTTCAGGTCTGACAGAGCTGGAGGTGGTGATGGCGGTGGTGCGTCGCGGCAGCTTTCGCGGCGCGGCGCAGGAGCTGGGCATGTCCGCCACGGCGGTAAGCAACGCCATCGCCGGGCTGGAGAGCCGCCTTGATACCCGCCTCTTTAACCGCACCACCCGCAGCGTGGCGCTCACCGACGCCGGGCAGCGCTACGTCGCGCGGGTTGGCCCGGCCCTGCAGGAGATCCGCCTCGCCGGCGAGGAGATCCACAGCGACACCGGAGAACCTGCCGGCACGCTGCGCCTGAACGTGCCGAACCATATCGGCACCCTGTTCCTGGACCAGCTGCTGATCGACTTTATGATCCGCTACCCGAGAATGCGCGTGGAAACGGTCAGCGAAGCGCGAATGATCGACATCGTTGCCGAAGGCTATGACGCGGGGATCCGCCTGCAGGAGTCCGTGCCGCAGGACATGATCGCCATACCGCTGACCGGCGAGATCCGCCAGCTCGTCACCGCCACGCCGGGCTACTTTGCGCGTCACGGCACGCCGCAAACGCCGGAGGATCTGCTTTCGCATCAGGGGATCGGCATGCGCATGGCGCACGGAGGGATCTACCGCTGGGAGCTGGCGCGTCGCGGTGAGGCGTATGCGCTCGCCGTGCCGCCGCGCTTTGCGACCTCCGATCTTTTTGCGTCGATTCGCGCCGTAAAGGCGGGATTAGGGGTCGGTTTTTTACCGGAACTTTATATTCAGGACGAGCTAAAAAGCGGGGAGCTGATGAGCGTCCTGAACGACTGGACGCAGCCCTTTGCCGGGCTGCGCCTGTATTATCCCGGCCATCGCCACGTCCCGCCGGGCCTGCGGGCGTTGGTGGCGATGATCCGCGAGCGCGGAATTATTCCAGGTTAGCCTTATTCAGGCCGTAAGCGGCGTCCAGCGATCCCGGCTCCATGCGGGAGGTGATCCCCAGACTGTTCCAGGCGTTGATCGCCACGATGGCGAAGTTCAGCTCTGAAATTTCAACGTCCGAGAAGTGCTCCGCCACGCTGCGGTAGAGCGCGTCGCTCACGCCGTGAACGTCAATCTGCGTCAGCGCTTCGGTGAAGGCCAGCGCCGCTTTTTCACGGGCGCTGAACAGCGGAGACTCGCGCCATGCCGCCAGATGGTACAGGCGCAGCTCGCGCTCCCCGGCGATTTTGGCCTCTTTCGAGTGCATGTCCAGGCAGAACGTACAGCCGTTCAGCTGCGAAACGCGAATGTCGATCAGGTGTTTCAGCGCCGGGTCGATGGAAGTTTTCGCCACTTCCATGCTCAGGGCGGACAGGGCGTTGGCAAGGGCAGGTGTAGCTTTATGGTGATTGACGCGAGAGCTCATTGTCTTTCCTCTTTTTGTGCGGCATGTGTCATGCGATGAGGTAAAGTTACGCCGTTGATGACATAGTAAAAAGATACAAAACTGTTAAAACGAGGTAGGACATGAAGCCGGGCTATCACGAGATTTATTCCCGCTATCGCGACAATATCGCGCGCGGTCTGCTGAAGCCTGGCGACAAAGTGCCCGCCATCCGCGTGCTGGCCGAGGAGCTGAAAGTGGCGCGGAAAACCGTCGAAACGGCCTATGCCATCCTGATCGGGGGGTATCTGGTGAGCCAGGGGGCGCGCGGCACGCGGGTGAACCCGGAGCTGCGGCTGCCCGCCCGGCGCGCGCCTGCACAGCAGCCTACCGGTGCGTTGCCGGCATCGCTGATTAGCCAGCGCGAACGGGCCGGTTTTCTACGCCCCGGCATTCCCGCCCTCGACGGCTTTCCCTATAAAAAATGGCTGCTGCTGGCAGGCCAGGCAACGCGCGCCATGCGCGAGGAGGAGATGCTCAACCCGCCGGTGCTGGGCTGGTATCCGCTGCGCGAGGCCATCGCTCGCTATCTGAATATTTCACGCGGAGTATCCTGTAGCCCGGAACAGGTGCTGATCACCAGCGGCTACAGCGGCAGCCTGCGGCTGATCCTCGACACCCTTGCTGGCCGCAGCGACAAAGTGCTGTTTGAGGATCCGGGCTATTTTATGGGCCAGCAGCTCCTCAAGCGCATCGTGCCGCGGCTGCATGCCGTTCCCGTCGATCGTTCCGGCATTGATACCGAATACCTGCTGCGTAACCATCGCGACGCCCGCTTTGCTATCGTCACGCCGTCGCACCAGAGTCCGCTGGCGGTCACCCTCTCGCTGCCGCGCAAACAGCAGCTTCTCGACTGGGCCTCACGGCACGAGGCGTGGATCGTTGAGGACGACTACGACGGCGAATTTCACTACACCCGCAAGGTGCTCCCCTCCCTGAAAAGCCTCGACCAGCACGATCGGGTGATCTTTATGGGCACCTTCAGCAAAACCATCATGCCGTCGCTGCGGATGGGGTACATCGTGATGCCCGCCAGCACCGTTGAGGCCTTTACCGACTGCGCGGACATCGTCGCCAGCGGCCAGCCGGTGCTGACGCAGAAGATCCTCACCGCGTTTCTCAACGAGGGGCATTTTTTCCGTCATCTCAAGAAAATGCGCGCGCTGTACCAGACCCGCCGCGACTGGATGATTGCCGCGCTGCAGGAGGTCTACGGCGACCTGTTTTTCACCGAGCAAAACGACGGCGGAATGCACATCGTGGCGTTCCTGGCAAAAGGGAGCTGCGACCGGGAGATCGCCCGCTGCTGGCAGGCGCAGCAGCTGCAGGTGAACGCGCTGTCCGAGTGGTATCAGGGATCGGGCAAACGCTACGGGCTGGTGATGGGCTACAACAACGTGCGGACGTATCAGGAGGCGCTGGACCTGCTGGAAAGGCCGAAACGGCAGACGCTTGAGCTGTTGAGCTGAACATCGCCGGGTGCGGCTGCGCTACCCGGCCTGCGGTTTAAATATCATTGCGGGATAAACCAACGTCCTTGAGCTGCTCGTCGCTCATCTGGCTCAGAATGCGGCGGGTCCGGTTGACGCGGTACCAGCTGCAGATCGTTTTCCCGATCCAGACAAAAACGACAAACGGACGTTTTGAACGATTCTCAAAGAATTCCATGATGCTCTCCTCGCTGTGCCAGTAGGGCTATCATCCTGGAATTCAGGCCATACAATACAGATGCAAAAACACCTTTTGTTTAACATACAGATCCGCTAAAACAGTATCTGCATGCCGTTTTTTGCGGCAATCTGTACTGGTTTAATCATCTGTATGGTGAAAACGAAGGATACAGCATGACGCGCTACCAACATCTGGCCACGCTTCTGGCGGAACGCATTGAACAAGGGCTGTACCGCAGCGGCGAACGTTTGCCCTCGGTGCGCGCGCTGAGCCAGGAGCACGGCGTGAGCATCAGCACCGTACAGCAGGCTTACCACATTCTTGAAAACCTCCAGCTGATCGCCCCCCAGCCGCGCTCCGGCTATTTTGTCTCTCCGCGCAAAGCCCAGCCTCCCGTTCCGGCCATGACGCGCCCGGTGCAGCGCCCGGTGGACGTCACCCAGTGGGATGAGGTGATGATGCTGCTGGACGCCCGGGCCGACAAAGAGATGCTGTCTCTTATACACATCTGACGCTG
>CAMKZP010000354.1 GCA_946477805.1 uncultured Enterobacter sp. | reverse complement strand
GCAGGGCTGTAGCCCATATCGTGCAGAATAAACGGCGAACCGGTCAGCCAGGCGAAGAAGCTCGCAGAGCACGCGGCGTAGATCAGCACGTTACCGCGATAGGCTTTGCTCTGCAGCAAAGAGGTAAAGGTGATCGGCTTCGCGTCAGGGTGCGCCTCTCTTTGGTGCGCAGGCTTGAGGAAGAACGCTGGCAGCATCAGCACCAGGGTGATAGCGAACAGCGTGGCGAAGATAGCCTGCCAGTCGAAATGGGCCAGGATCCAGCTGCCCAGCAGCGGGGCGAGGGCTGGCGAGAGGCCGACAAGCGGCATGATCGTGGCGAAGATCCGGTTAGTGCGCGAGGCCGGGTAGTAGTCGGTGACCAGCGCCTGCCAGGTGACGGCGGCGGCACACACGCCGACGGCCTGCATGAAGCGCAGCGCCAGCAGCCAGGTGGCATCCCGCACCCACAGCATGCCCAGACAGCCGACGGCAAAAATAGCCAGACCCAGCAGCAGCACCGGTTTGCGGCCAAAGCGGTCTGAAAGCGGGCCCCAGAGGAGCTGCGCGACAGCAAAGCCTGCGAGGAACAGGCTCAGGCTGGCGCTGATGGCGGCGGCAGGGGTTTGCAAATCTTCCTGCATCGCGGCGAACGCGGGCAGATACATATCGGTCGCTAAAAAGCCCAGCACGCTGAGGCCAGCGAGCCAGGCTAAAAATCCTTTCCTGGGTTGCATTGTTTTATTCTCCTGAGGAGGCAGGTGTAAGTTTGCCGAGAGTGTAGGGAGTGCAAAGCGGCTTGTGAAACGCTAATATTTGGCAATTGCATTCAAAATTTTTGCAGGCAGAAAATGTGGTCAGATTATTCCCTTGAAGTGGTGGATGCCGTTGCGCGCAACGGCAGTTTTACCGGCGCCGCGCAGGAACTACACCGCGTCCCCTCGGCGATAAGCTATACCGTGCGTCAGCTTGAGGAGTGGCTGGCGGTTCCGCTGTTCGAACGGCGTCATCGCGACGTTGAGCTCACGCCAGCGGGCGCCTGGTTTTTGAAGGAAGGGCGGTCTGTCATCAAAAAAATGCAGATCACCCGCGAGCAGTGTCAGCAGATCGCTAACGGCTGGCGGGGGCATCTCTCCATCGCGGTGGATAACATCGTGAAGCCTGAGCGCACCCGGCAGATGATTGTCGATTTCTATCGCCATTTCTCGGACGTAGAGCTGCGCGTCTCCCAGGAGGTTTTCAACGGCGTCTGGGACGCGCTGGCGGACGGCAGGGCGGAGATGGCGATCGGCGCCACGCAGGCGATCCCCGTGGGCGGGCGCTATGCGTTTCGCGATATGGGCATGCTGAGCTGGAAATGCGTGGTGGCAAGCCATCATCCGCTGGCGGCGATGGACGGCCCTCTCAGCGACGAGGCGTTGCGCAACTGGCCGTCGCTGGTGCTGGAAGATACGTCACGTTCGCTGCCCAAGCGCATTACCTGGCTTCTGGACAACCAGCGCCGGGTCGTGGCGCCGGACTGGGACTCCTCAGCAACCTGCCTTTCCGCCGGGCTGTGCGTCGCGATGGTGCCCGCTCACTTTGCGCGTCCGCGCATAGACGCCGGAGAGTGGGTGGCTCTGCAGCTTGAAAACCCGTTCCCGGACGCGGCCTGCTGCCTGACCTGGCAGCAAAACGATATCTCGCCGGCGATGGCCTGGCTGCTGGACTATCTGGGAGACAGCGAAACGCTGAACAGGGAGTGGCTACGGGAGCCAGATTAACTGGCCCCGTAAAGCGATTAGCGGCGGTAGTCGCGGAATGGGCCATCCGCCACGGAACGGCGCTCGATAAGGCGCGGGTGGACTTCAATGGACTGCGACTCTTCACGCTTGCTGACGATCCTGTCCATCAGCATGTTGAACGCCGTTTCACCCAGGGAGTCTTTTGGCTGATGAATGGTGGTCAGCGCCGGCGTAAAGTAGCGCGCGTTGCGCACGTTATCATATCCGATCACGGAAATGTCCTGCGGCACGCGCAGGCCCAGCTCATCGGCCGCGCAGAGCGCGCCCATCGCCATGATGTCGCCGCCGCAGAACACCGCGGTAGGGCGCTGCGGCTGAGAGACAATCTGCTGCATAGCGCGATAGCCGGACTCCGGCTCAAAGTCACCCTGCACGATCCAGTTTTCCGGTACGGTAATGAGCGCTTCTTCCATCGCCTTCATAAACCCGGCCAGACGGCCAGCGCCGGTGTTACGCTCCAGCGGCCCGGGGATCACGCCGATGTCGCGGTGGCCGCGCTCGATCAGATAGCGGCCCGCCATGTAGCCGCCCTCAAAGGCGTTATCGATGACGGAATCGGTAAAGTCTGCCCGCGCTTCGCCCCAGTCCATCACCACCATCGGGATGTGACGGTACTCTTCCAGCATAGAGAGCACCGACTCCGGGTATTCTGAGCACATCACCAGCAGGCCGTCGACGCGCTTTTGCGCCATCATCGACAGGTAGGCACGCTGCTTTTCCTGGCTGTTCCAGGCGTTGCCCAGAATCAGGGTATAGCCTTTCTGGAAGCAGTTTTTCTCAACGGCTTCAATAATTTCAGCAAAATAGGCCGCCTCACTGCTGGTGGCCAGCAGGCCAATCGACTTGGTGTGATTGACTTTCAGGCTTCGCGCAACCGCACTCGGTGAGTAGTGCAGCTCTTTGATCGCAGCCCACACCGCGTTGCGCGTCTCTTCGGCAACAAAGCGGGTTTTGTTAATAACGTGTGATACGGTTGTAGTGGAAACGTTTGCGCGTTTTGCTACGTCTTTTATTGTTGCCATGAAATGTCACTCCAGACCATATCCTAAACTCCTGAAACATATGAAGGTAAACGTTTGCCTTCTCTCACCCTTATCGCGCAATCTTGAGTTGCGACACGCCGGGAAAACGACACAGGACGTCAGGAGGGGGTCAATGGCCGGTACGCTAATAAATTTAGCGTGGAATTTTGTCCTATCTTGATGAAAAGGGGAAGAGCAAAAGTGGATATCCGTTTAAATCCAGCAAGATTTTTGACGTAAACTGTGTAAAAATGAGCAAGCTCACTTTTCGTAGGGTGATTAAAAGGAGAAAAATTGATGAATACCGATCTTAAGTTTTCACTGACCACCACCATCATCGTGCTGGCTCTGATTGTTGCCGCAGGGCTAACGGCTGTACTGCACTGATTCAACCGGGGGGAGAGGCTTCTCCCTCCGAAGTTCCCTCGATTGTTACTTCCCCGGCAATAATCTTTTGCCAAATTGTAAACTTCTCATTTTTTGTGATTGATGTCATGCTTTTGGCTTCTTTGTTCTGTGTCGCGAAATGACACGGCATCCGGAGTTTACCCATGAAAATCAATTTTCCCCTGCTGGCCCTGGCGATTGGCGCTTTTGGGATCGGCACCACTGAATTCTCACCTATGGGGCTATTGCCCGTCATCGCCCGGGGCGTGGACGTCTCTATTCCGGCTGCCGGGATGCTGATTAGCGCCTACGCGATTGGCGTGATGGTGGGAGCGCCGCTGATGACGCTGCTGCTTTCGCACCGCGCGCGCCGTAACGCCCTCATTTTCCTGATGGCGATTTTTACCCTTGGCAACGTGCTTTCAGCCCTCTCCCCGGATTACACCACGCTGATGCTGTCCCGTATTCTGACCAGCCTCAACCACGGCGCCTTCTTCGGTCTCGGTTCGGTGGTGGCGGCAAGCGTGGTGCCGAAGCACAAGCAGGCCAGCGCGGTCGCTACCATGTTTATGGGCCTGACCATCGCCAACATTGGCGGCGTGCCTGCAGCAACCTGGCTGGGTGAAGCGATCGGCTGGCGGATGTCCTTCCTCGCGACGGCCGCGCTGGGCGTGGTGGCGATGGCGGCGCTGTTCTTCTCCCTGCCAAAAGGCAGCGCGGGGGAACGCCCGGACGTGCGCAAAGAGCTGTCGGTGCTGGTGCGACCGCAGGTGCTTTCTGCCCTGTTGACGACGGTGCTGGGAGCAGGCGCGATGTTTACCCTCTATACCTATATTTCACCGGTGCTGCACGATATCACCCACGCGACGCCGCTCTTTATTACCGCGATGCTGGTGCTCATTGGCGTGGGCTTCTCCATCGGTAATTATCTGGGCGGCAGGCTGGCGGACCGTTCCGTAAGCGGCACGCTGAAGGGCTTTTTAACCCTGCTGATCGTCATTATGATTGCCATCCCGTGGCTGGCGCGCAATGAGTTCGGTGCCGCTATTGCAATGGTTGTCTGGGGCGCCGCGACCTTCGCGGTGGTGCCTCCGCTGCAGATGCGCGTGATGCGGGTGGCGCATGAGGCGCCGGGGCTTTCGTCGTCCGTGAACATCGGTGCGTTCAACCTGGGCAACGCGCTGGGTGCCGCAGCAGGC
>CAMKZP010000353.1 GCA_946477805.1 uncultured Enterobacter sp. | reverse complement strand
ATGCGCAGAAGTCACCGGAGTTGTTCAGGCTCCGATGACTTAATTATGGCGGGTTGATTCCAGAAAATCAATTTTGCAGAAGCATTCCTTTAGGACTATTCAGCCCTGGAAAGCTTCAGTTTATCCTTAACGTGAAGGGTATTAATCAACCAAAAAGCACCAAGCAAGCACATACAATGTGCGCTAGTGACTAATTTGCATATACGAAGACGATTTTCTTCCAAATTAGGAGGAAGATCTTTCATCAGTGCCACTGCGTAGATCCCATCCTTTAGGATTGGCTCAATAACTTGATGTATATAGCCACCGTGGTTAATTTCTTCGATTTTTATTTTTTTAATCGTCTCTGCAAGCTTATCAACTTCTTGATTTGTAATGACGTAATCAATTTTATGAGCGTACTTGTTTCGAATGCTGTTAAGTTCAGACATAGCATCAGCAAGTGATACAGGAAGACCTAAGAGAACGGCAGCTGAGAGCTTCGGCGTAAAGTACTTATAGCTTTTGATGGCATTGTACTTTTCTGACCCCTCAGGCCTTAAGTTCTCAATAACAACTCTTAGAAAGTCCTCATGAATTAGCATTAATTTTAAAAGTGCTGCTGACTCATCTTCATAGTTAGCTATCGAAGCCATCTTGTTCGGATCTAAAAAGTAGCCAAAATCATGATCGATTTTCACGTAGTTTCCCTTCTCCATTTCTGGGCTTTGTTCGATTCGAGAGAATTTCACTTTCCTTCCTCCTGTTTGAGATATCGAGGGTCTGATGCTTTTGGCAAAGAGATGCTTTGTTCGCGGTAATACCGCAACCGTTTAAGGAAGTAATCGCGTAGATGCTCAGGCTGTTCTCGCATAACCACCTCAGCGATAACAGGCATGTTCAGGCGTTCTTTGTACGCCACCCCGGAGTCTGCTAGGTCAACGTTAACCTTGTCGCGTTCCTCCTGGCTCTTTCCGGCAATATTGAAGTCGTTCATAATCTTCAACTCATTCGTTTTAATAGGACGTATCTTACGTCAGATAACAGCTGCTGAGAGAAATTATGCGCGCAAAGATCCATCGTTACTGCTCATGGATATTTTTTATAGTACTCTTCCTGTTCCTGTTTGCTCTCTATCTAAAAGCGTACGTGGGTGTCGCCCTAAATCAAATCATCATTGCAACTCTTGCCGTTACTGGTCTTCTCGGTTGGATTACGAGAGAAAAGCATCCCAAGAAATGAATAAATGGCCACTATGAAGTGGCCAGTTCATAGTAAAAAATTAGCGTTCAAATGCCATCGGCACCCTGAAGCATGGCGGCGCGGCTGGAATTGACCATCTTCACACCCAAACGTATATCATCCAGTTCAATATCGCCCTTAATTTCCGCATGCCTGAAAGCTATCGACAGGAATTCTAGGCACTGCTCGTTTGTCCATTCAGGCAAAGATACCGGCGCCGGAGGGGCGATGTAGAGGGGGAGAAACATCCATCCCTTTCTCAGCCCAGCTATCGGCAACGACTTCGTACACCGTGACAACGCGGCGGTTGGCAATTGAACCGCTGTCACAGCGCCACGCCACAGGCTCCGCTTCGAGCGATGCCAGCGCGATACGCGCCAGTTCCACTACATCATCGTGCGTATAGCATTTCTCTCCGCCAGCAATTCCTGCAATGCGTTCTCTGGTAATAGTGCTCATGATGCCTCTCCTTTACCGGCTGCGGCGGCGCGCTCAGCTTCGCTCTGTTCCCAGAACCAACGGTGAAGGTTCATTAGCTCTTCGTCGAGAGGAGCATATTTACGGTCAAAATAGGCCTGTGCATCTTTCTCCGCCTCGTCCGGCAATTCACCTGGTCCAAACAGCGTGTTATAAATCCACGCCAGCCCCTTTCTGGCTTCGCCAGTTCCCTGCCATTCAATTATTGCGGCCTGCATTACCAGAATGTTTTTACCGATTAACAGGTCCAGTTCTTTATGGCGGTTTCTGATGTATGCGTTGTCGCTCTCCAGCTCAGAAATCTGCTTGTCTTTGGCTTCCAGCTCATCCAGCAGCGCCAGCACATCAGGGTCACTTTCATCGGTGACTGTCACGCGGGATTGTTCGTAATGGTCATCAGCAAGGCTGCGACCATCAGCGTAGTGGCATCCATTTTCATCGTAAATCGCACCTGAGCAGCCGTAAGTTACGCGACTGCCAGACATCCGCTGTATTGTCATTTGGGCGCCGCAGATATCGCATTTTGGTGTCGGTTTTGCGGAGTAGCGCTCACGGAGAGCCTGTTTGTCGATGTTGCTCATAGTGCACTCCCGTGATTGACCACATACAGCTGATAGGGTGTATTTGCAATAAACAGCTTTAATGCTGTAATTCGAGAAATGTTGGTCATTGGGCGTCTTCCTGCATAGCTGAGTCTACCGGTAATGACATGTGTGGAACTTCAATCAGCTCTGCGCGACCATCCGCCATGTTCAGGGCCATTAATGCGACGATCCGCTTCTGCTCAGCATCCATGCGTAACGCTACTGTCTTTCCGTTCAAATTGAAGAACACCGCAACGTTTTTGATATCTTCGATTTTCATACCCCTACCCTCCCCCAAACCATTAATACTCGCTTCATCGCCGCGCTGTTGCGGCACTCCTGGCAGATCACGTTTACCGACTCTGCACGACGGCCAGCTTTCTTTTTCGGCTTCGCGAGCGAATAAACTCGATGACCTTTTGGCCCTTCAAACTTCAACTCGCCCGCGTTAACCATCACCGAAATAACGCTGGATATGCTTCTATAGGTGGCACCCATGGACTCAGCGATTTGGGAGGCCCCCAACTTACTGCCATCACTCAGAACCGACATGATGCGCGCCGGGTAGCTGTTCTCGCTTTGTCGGCGGGCCTCTACGCTGCGGTAACCACCCTTGATTGCACGGTCCTTCAGGTAATTTGCTCCAGCACCCTGAATCCATTCCTGATAAGACGCTTTACTGGTGAAGTAGCCGAAGCCCGCCATGCTGAAAATCATCTCCATGCCACGCAGTGTTGCGATTTCCCGATCCAACCCCTTACCACTAATGCCAATAACCACGATAAGGTCAGCGCGCTTAACAGGCTGGTTAGCGGCCACGTAATCAACGATGCGTTGTTTCAAGCTGTCCATCTCACACCATCCCGTTCGACTTGTTGCGGTTGTACTTCGCCTGAAGCAGTTGGATCGGCGTAGGCCCGCGCTGGGCAGCCGGTGCTGCAATTGCCCGGCGCACAGGTGGCACTGGCTTACCCTCGGTGACGCGCTTTTCCCACATGTCCAGCAGATCGCCTGCCTCGCGCGCCAGCTCACCATGCGTTAACTGGCGCTCAGTGCTGCGGTGGCGCAGCTCGACGCAGATGTGGTACATGACCGGCTGCGACCAGGGGAATTGCTCACTGGATGTGAATTCGAACGAACGGTTACGCCAGTCCCAGTATTCGGCGATCACCTGGTCAATGGTGATGCCCAACGCTCCGCCGCTCTGTTTGCACCAGGCGACGAACTGGCCCGGCGATGGCAGGAATGGGCGTTCCTGGCGGCGGGCAATGCGCATACCGGCATCTACCTGGGCCATTGAGTGGATCCCGTTCTCCTGAAACGCCAGCAGCCACTGACGGCGGAATTCGTTCAGGTCGTCCTGAGTGCGGAAGTTCGCCATGCTGGCCGGGAACGCGGCGCGCAGCTCGTTGAACAGCTTGTTGAATACCTGAGCGACCTGCTCTACCGGCGCACGCTCCTGGTACTGCTCTGGCAGGTTATGGGCCATGCGGGTCATCTGCTCGCGGTCATGGTTACGCATCTGCTCTGCAAGAGATTTCATCGAATCACCTCATAGGCCCAGTCAGTGTTGTTGAAGTCCAGATCCGGCTTACCGCCTCGCTGCTCACCTCCGGCGTTGCGCTGCATTGTCAGCTTGTCCCACTGCTTACGCAGGCTTTCCGGGCTCAGGATGTTGGTCTGCCAAAAGTGGTGTTTACTTGCCCAGTCGTACAGCGCGCAGATCTCTTGGTGCGACCGGTTATCTATCTGGCGCATCAGGCGAACGGTGTTAGACCAGGAGGTTATGTCCGGGGCTTTGCAGGCTGGGTTAATCACTTTCACCCTGGTGGAAATCCATTGGGCAGTTTTGAGGTCTTCAGCTGATCCCCACTTCGCACCAGATGGGGTGTAAACCGCAGCTTCTGGATGAGCTGATAAAAATTTCTTCAGACGTGCGTCAGAGGATTCGCCAGAATTCTCGGACGATAAGTTATTTATATTCTTGTTATTACCTTCTTGTTCATGATGTGCGGGTAATTGTGCGGCCTTATGTGCGGCATACCCTTCCGAACCCGCGCCATTACTGGCTTCGTCATGTGCGCTTGTAT
>CAMKZP010000352.1 GCA_946477805.1 uncultured Enterobacter sp. | reverse complement strand
CTGCACGTCATAACGCTGGCCGCCGTACAGGGCTACCACGTTTACGCCGCGCATATGTTTAGAGAATTCCGTCATGGCTTCAGCAACCTGAACAGCCAGTTCACGGGTTGGAGCCAGAACGAGGATCTGCGGTGCGCGCAGGTCCGGATCGATGTTATTCAGCAGCGGCAGCGAGAACGCAGCAGTTTTACCGCTACCAGTCTGGGCCATGCCCAGCACGTCACGACCAGAAAGCAGGTGTGGGATACACTCAGCCTGGATCGGAGATGGTTTTTCGTAACCCAGATCGTTAAGGGCTTCAAGGATAGGAGCCTTCAGGCCCAGATCTGCAAAAGTGGTTTCGAATTCAGCCATGTAGTACAAGTGCCTCGATATTAATGGCGGCCAGTCTACTTAGCTCATCGTGAAAATGATTAGCAATTTTCATTGAAAAGTGTGAACCGGCTCAAAGTAGGTGTATTGACGAACAACAACGCCCTCACCAGTTAAGGTGATGGCAATCAAAAGATTACGGGCTGATGTGTATGTCGTCAGCTATTGCTGGTCCGATTCTGCCAGGTCGTCTTGCTCCTGGCCCAAGAGCGATAATTCCAACAATGCATAACGGTGCTCAACGAAGTTGTGTACGTTGTTAGCAACCGCTAATTTGAACAGTGCCGTAGCGCTGTCCATATCCCCCAGACTTAGGTAGTACTTACCTAAATAGAAGTTGGTTTCACTGAGATGCTCAGCGAGCGAGGTGTTATCCGTTGCGTCCGCCTTGAGGCGTTCCATCAGCGTTGCTTCGCTAATGTTGCCCAGGTAGAACTCGACAATGTTCCATCCCCATTGTTCCTTATCCGATGTCTCGAAGCGCTGTTTCAGTGCTTCTTTGGCCTGCTTCTCATCGAGCTTCCGCTCAACGATATAAAGCCACAGGCTACGGAAAGGATCATTAGGATCGTCATGATAAAACGCTAGCAGATCATCTTGCGCTAACTTATCACGACCGCCGTAGTACAATGCGATACCGCGATTCAAGTGCGCGTAGTTGTAAGTTGGATCAAGCTCAAGTACAGAATCAAACGCTTCATAGGCAGCATCAAAATTGCCTGCCTGCGTTAAATATA
Source organism: uncultured Enterobacter sp. (assembly GCA_946477805.1). Classification (GTDB taxonomy): domain Bacteria; phylum Pseudomonadota; class Gammaproteobacteria; order Enterobacterales; family Enterobacteriaceae; genus Enterobacter. The sequence continues at coordinate 3,281 of CAMKZP010000352.1, read as the reverse complement.
TACCTAAGTAATTGAATACTTCAGGCATATCAGGTCGGATTGCCAGCGCTTGTGAAAAATCATTTCGCGCTAATGCCCTCAGACCGAGACTATCATACAACACTCCGCGCTCATATAAAAGCTGTGCGCGTTCGTCATCGGTTAAAGCCCGACTGGCAAGAATTTGTTCCATGCGTGCCAGAATCACTTCCTGCTGCAAAGTCGGTTGCAATGGCACTGCGAGGACTTCGCTCTTACGCCAGGCAGAGTTGCTGCATCCTGCCAGCGTTAGAGCTGTCGCAACGAAACACCAGCGCAAAAAAGGCTTCATTTCCCACTCCCGAAGACAACTATTGGATGAACGTCCTGTCCCCCGGCGGCTTAACAAGGCGTCCTGCCTGATAATAAGCCCTCCGCCAGAGCGGAGGGCAAATGGCAACCTACTCGCCTTGCTGTTCAGCAGCCGGAGCGTCCGGCGCCGCAGCAGGCTGAGACTGCTCGGTTGCTTCTTTAATGCTCAGACGGATACGGCCCTGGCGGTCAACTTCCAGAACTTTAACCGGTACTTCCTGACCCATCTGCAGGTAATCGGTCACTTTCTCAACGCGCTTGTCAGCGATCTGAGAGATGTGAACCAGACCTTCTTTACCGCCACCGATGGCAACGAATGCGCCAAAGTCAACGATACGAGTCACTTTACCCGCGTAGATACGGCCCACTTCGATTTCTGCAGTGATCTCTTCGATACGACGAATAGCGAATTTCGCTTTCTCGCCGTCGGTTGCTGCGATCTTCACAGTACCGTCATCTTCGATTTCGATAGTAGTGCCGGTCTCTTCAGTCAGGGCACGGATAACAGAACCGCCCTTACCGATAACGTCTTTGATCTTGTCTGGATTGATTTTGATAGTGTGGATACGCGGAGCGAACTGAGAAATGTCGCCGCGCGGCGCGTTAATCGCCTGTTCCATCACGCCCAGGATGTGCAGACGAGCACCTTTAGCCTGGTTCAGAGCAACCTGCATGATCTCTTTGGTGATACCTTCAATTTTGATATCCATCTGCAGCGCAGAGATACCTTCGCGGGAGCCCGCTACCTTGAAGTCCATATCGCCCAGGTGGTCTTCGTCGCCCAGGATGTCAGACAGAACAACAAAGTTGTCGCCCTCTTTCACCAGACCCATAGCGATACCGGCCACAGCGGCTTTAATTGGTACGCCTGCATCCATCAGCGCCAGAGAGGCACCACACACGGAAGCCATGGAAGAAGAACCGTTAGATTCAGTGATTTCAGACACCACGCGAACGGTGTACGGGAATTTGTCAGCTTCCGGCATCACTGCCAGCACGCCGCGCTTCGCCAGACGACCGTGACCGATTTCACGACGCTTCGGTGAACCCACCATACCGGTTTCACCTACAGAGTACGGAGGGAAGTTGTAGTGGAACAGGAAGCTATCAGTACGCTCGCCCATCAGCTCATCGATGTTCTGTGCGTCACGTGCGGTACCCAGGGTCGCGGTAACCAGCGCCTGCGTTTCGCCACGGGTGAACAGCGCGGAACCGTGAGTACGTGGCAGCACGCCAGTACGAACGTCCAGACCACGGATCATGTCTTTTTCACGGCCATCGATACGCGGTTCGCCTGCCAGTACGCGGCTACGAACGGTCTCTTTCTCGATAGCGTGCAGAATTTCGCTCAGCTCGTTAGCGTCCAGGGATTCATCTTCAGCCACCAGCGTCGAGATGGTTTCTGATTTGATGACGTCAACCTGAGCATAACGCTCTTGTTTGTCGGTGATGCGGTATGCATCGCTCAGACGTGCGCCTGCCAGTGCAGCAACGCGTGCGTTCAGCGCGTCGTTCACCGCTTCTGGCTGCCAGTCCCAGCGTGGTTTACCGGCTTCTTTCACCAGGTCGTTGATGTTCTGGATAACGATCTGCTGCTGCTCGTGGCCAAATACCACCGCACCCAGCATCTGGTCTTCGCTCAGCAGTTCTGCTTCGGATTCAACCATCAGAACCGCCGCTTCAGTACCCGCAACCACCAGGTCCAGCTTACTTTCTTTCAGCTCTTCCTGAGTTGGGTTCAGAACGTACTGGTTGTTGATGTAGCCAACGCGCGCGGAACCGATTGGGCCATTGAATGGAATACCAGACAGTGACAGGGCAGCGGATGCACCGATCATTGCAACGATGTCCGGGTTAACCTGTGGGTTAACGGAAACAACGGTTGCGATAACCTGAACTTCGTTTACGAAGCCTTCCGGGAACAGCGGACGAACCGGGCGGTCAATCAGACGCGCGATCAGGGTTTCGCCTTCGCTTGGACGGCCTTCACGACGGAAGAAACCACCCGGGATTTTACCGGCAGCGTAGGTACGCTCCTGGTAGTTAACGGTCAGCGGGAAGAAGTCCTGACCTGGTTTGGCTTTTTTCTGGCCCACAACGGTAACGAATACCGCGGTGTCATCCATGCTTACCATAACGGCAGCAGTTGCCTGACGTGCCATCATGCCGGTTTCCAGCGTGACGGTATGTTGACCATACTGGAATTTACGAACGATCGGATTCAGCAAAGTTCTGTCCTTTCTTAAAAGTTTGACAGCACACCACCGGTGTGCTGACGATTTAACCCGACCTTCTTCGCATCCTCGCGACTAATGACAACCGACACCCCCATGGGTGAAGCCTCTCATTAGCCGCGCGAACCTCTGCAATGAAGATCATTTATAGCAACAATACAATAGTTTCCATTGAATTGCTGCCGTCTGGTTGAAAAAAGGGGCCATCAGGCCCCCTTTTCTGAAACTCGCAAGACTTAGCGACGCAGACCCAGACGCTCGATCAGCGAGGTGTAGCGTGCAACATCTTTACGCTTCAGGTAGTCGAGCAGTTTACGACGCTGAGAAACCATACGCAGCAGACCACGACGGCTGTGGTGATCTTTTTTGTGCTCTGCAAAGTGACCCTGCAGGTGGTTAATCTGTGCAGTCAGCAGTGCAACCTGAACTTCGGTAGAACCGCTGTCGTTAGTACCACGACCAAACTCAGAAACGATTTTAGCTTTAGCTTCAACGCTTAGAGACATTTTCAAACTCCAACATATAAAGAATGTAAGGATGCCGATCTCTAATTCAGCAATCCCAGTATACGCCCTGCAGATTGTTAAACAATTTACCAGGCGTTAAGCGGCAATATTCTACTCGTCTCCCCTGCTTATCGCAAGGTGAGCCGCAATCACCGTTCGCCTTCGACCGGGTATTCAACCACCAGACGGCGCGGCGCAACGCGTCCTTCAC
>CAMKZP010000351.1 GCA_946477805.1 uncultured Enterobacter sp. | reverse complement strand
TCGTGGGCTCGGAGATGTGTATAAGAGACAGGCGCTCTACCGTTAATACTCTCTTCTACCACCAGAAATTTACCCTGCGCGTGGACCACGCAGGCGACGGTAACATGGGGTTTGAACATCATCTCTCCTTAGGGGGCAACGTCGCGCCATTCGCCGTTTGCGAGCGCGTCCAGCGTATAGCTGCCCATGGCGTAGCGAATCAGGCGCAGGGTAGGGAAGCCAACATGCGCGGTCATGCGCCTGACCTGGCGGTTGCGGCCTTCATAAAGGGTAATTTTGAGCCAGCTGGTCGGAATGGATTTGCGCTCACGAATGGGCGGATTACGCGGCCACAGCCATTCGGGTGAGTTTCGCCTGCAGCGCGCCGTCATTAGTTAAGACCAGCAGCCCCTCGCTGTCGCGGTCGAGGCGTCCTGCAGCGTAAACGCCGGGAACGGGGATGTAATCCTTTAACGTGCTGCGCCCGGCTTCGTCAGTGAACTGGGGCAAAACATCGTAGGGTTTATTGAACAGGATCACCCGCGTTGGCTGGGTTTCTTGCGTTCGTCTGGCAGCGTGTGGTGAGCTGAATCGTTCAACCCGGTGTTTTCTAAAAGAAGTTTTCTTCATGGTGTTTTCAGGCTGTATCAATTGCCGCATTATAGCCCAATAACGAAGACCTTTCATGGCGGCAGACAATCAGGTAGTATCGAAAGGCTCATTACAATTTATTAACATAAGATCAGTAACAACCAGAAGCGCTCGAAGGAGAGGTTAATGGAAAGCAAAGTAGTTGTTCCGGCGGAAGGTAAAAAGATCACCCTGCAAAACGGCAAGATTAACGTTCCTCACAACCCTGTCATCCCGTTCATTGAAGGCGACGGTATCGGTGTAGACGTTACCCCGGCAATGCTGAAGGTGGTTGATGCCGCTGTTGAGAAAGCCTACAAAGGCGAGCGTAAAATTTCCTGGATGGAAATTTACACCGGTGAAAAATCCACCCAAGTTTATGGCCAGGACGTCTGGCTGCCAGCCGAAACGCTGGATCTGATCCGCGATTACCGCGTGGCCATTAAAGGCCCACTGACCACGCCAGTTGGCGGCGGTATTCGTTCTCTGAACGTGGCGCTGCGTCAGGAGCTGGATCTGTACGTGTGTCTGCGTCCGGTTCGTTACTACCAGGGCACCCCAAGCCCGGTTAAGCATCCTGAACTGACCGATATGGTTATCTTCCGCGAAAACTCAGAAGACATCTATGCCGGTATCGAATGGAAAGCGGACTCTGCTGACGCGGAAAAAGTGATTAAATTCCTGCGCGAAGAGATGGGCGTGAAGAAAATTCGCTTCCCTGAACACTGCGGTATCGGCATCAAGCCGTGCTCAGAAGAGGGCACCAAGCGTCTCGTGCGTGCGGCAATCGAATATGCCATCACCAACGATCGTGACTCTGTGACCCTGGTGCACAAAGGCAACATCATGAAGTTCACCGAAGGCGCGTTCAAAGACTGGGGCTACCAGCTGGCGAGCGAAGAGTTCGGCGGCGAGCCGATTGACGGCGGCCCGTGGCAGAAGATTAAGAACCCAAACACCGGCAAAGAGATCGTCATTAAAGACGTGATCGCCGATGCGTTCCTGCAGCAGATCCTGCTGCGTCCTGCTGAATACGACGTGATCGCCTGTATGAACCTGAACGGTGACTACATCTCCGATGCGCTGGCAGCGCAGGTTGGCGGTATCGGTATCGCGCCGGGCGCGAACATCGGCGACGAGTGCGCGCTGTTCGAAGCGACCCACGGTACTGCGCCGAAATATGCCGGCCAGGACAAAGTGAACCCGGGCTCAATCATCCTGTCCGCAGAGATGATGCTGCGTCATATGGAATGGTTCGAAGCCGCAGACCTGATCGTCAAAGGTATGGAAGGCGCGATCAATGCGAAAACCGTAACTTACGATTTCGAACGTCTGATGGAAGGCGCTAAGCTGCTGAAATGCTCAGAGTTTGGCGACGCGATTATCGCGAACATGTAATCCACTCGCTGGGTTAAACAAGAACGGGAGCCGAAGGGTTCCCGTTTTTTTATGCCATTCTATATACTGTGCGTCTAATCAGTTGAACGCCAAATGAGAGACCCCTATGAACCACGACATCCCGCTTAAGTTTTACGACATCGTTGACGAGTACTCGACGGAAACGCAGCAGCCGGTGAGCGAGTCCGAGCGCGACCCGCTGGCGCACTATTTTCAACTGCTGATCGCCCGCCTGAACAACAACGAGGAGATCGATGAAGACGCGCAAAAAGAGATGGCTGACGTCGCGGGTATCCAGGAGCAGCGGATTGATGACGTCGCGAACTTCCTGAATCAGTGGGGCAATGAGTAACAGAACCCGCCGGTATTGCCGACAGCGTTGGGCCAGAATCCTGGCTGCGTAGTGCGGTGGTTCGATGATGGTTTGCGGCGGGCAAAAAAAAGCCCACTAAAAAGTGGGCAAGAAATACTGGAAGCAATGTGAGCAATGTCGTACTGAATACCTGAGTGTTTAACTCAACTATTCAGTGTTGAGAAAGATAATCTTTCTCAACAAAAGATGCAACCCCACGTTTAATGTGGAGCGATAATTTTTTTCGTTCATATTTTGCCCAAACGATTCGCGTGATCCCACTCACAATTTCATTTCTCGGATCCTGTGCTATCCTTTTCTGTGTCACTGATTTAATGACAAAAACCATACAGAGAGGAAAGCTATGGGAATTTTATCCTGGATTATCTTTGGGCTGATTGCGGGGATCCTGGCGAAGTGGATTATGCCGGGCAAAGATGGCGGTGGTTTCTTCGTCACCGTAATACTGGGTATCGTGGGTGCAGTCGTAGGTGGCTGGATCAGCACCCTGCTCGGATTTGGCAAAGTCGATGGCTTTAACTTCGGCAGTTTTGCCGTCGCGGTGATTGGCGCGCTGGTCGTTCTGTTTATCTACAGAAAAATCAAAAGCTAAATTTGACGCGTTTTGAAAAAGGCTGCCCTGGGCAGCCTTTTTTACAGGGAAGGGTTACCACCAGCCGAGCTGCGTACCGGCTACGGCAACGACTGCCACAATCAACATAATGAGGGTTGTTTTTCGCATTTATGCCCCCGGCGCGGCGTAACCGCCGATGAAAAACCAAGCCAAAAAAATCACCGCCGTAATAAAAATAACGACCGGAAAGAGGATCCCTGTTCTCATGCCTTCACCTGTTTCGTTTTGCTAACGCCGTAGAGTGTACGGGGTTAATCGATGGTGAGAAAGCGCGTTTTGCTTTTTCCTTTTTTATCCTGATACATGGCGAGGTCCGCGTCCCGTAACGCGCTGTCGGCATCGGTACTGGCAGGGTCAACCTCCACCACGCCAAGACTCGCCCCCGGGTAAACGATATGCACCTGCCCAAGCCAGTATTCACCCGCGATGCGGGCGCGAAGGCGCGTTTTAAGCAGGTTAATTTCTTCTTCCCCTTTACTCAGGCACGCCACCAGAAATTCGTCACCGCCCAGGCGGCCGATAATTTCGTCCTGAGTTTGCTCATCCGTCAGGCGCTTGCCCACTTCGATCAGAAACTGGTCGCCCGTTTCGTGCCCATAACGGTCGTTGATGAGCTTGAAGTCATCGAGGTCGATGAAGGCGATAATCGCGTTGCGTTTAAGGTGTTTCGCCAGAGAGAAGAGGGTGGTGAGATTTTCGAATATCGCCCGGCGGTTGGGCAGGCCGGTGAGGGCATCGGTATAGGAGTGGGCGATAAGCGCCGCGTTTGCCTCCCGCAGCTGGGAGACCAGCGACTCTTTCTGGATGTACTGCGCAATTAACCCGGCAAATAAACGCAGGACCTGCTCGCCCCGTTCGCTCAGCTGCTTTTGCTGCGTGCTGGTGGCGCAGAGCGTGCCGTACAGCGAACCATCAGCAAGGTGAATAGGAATACTCATGTAGGTGGTAATACCCAGCGCTTTCGCCGCATCGCAGTCAGCCCATCGTTCGGCCACGTCGTTACTGAAAATCGTCCCGCTATCAATGGCGCGTTTGCACAGCGTGTCGCCCCAGGGAACGCTCAGCCCTTCGGGGATCTGCATCTGCTTGCTGTTGCGGGCGTACAGAATATGCTGCAGCCGCGCGTTGATATCCACTTTCGTCAGATAGGTTGATTCCATCTCCGTCACAATTTCCAGCATCTCCAGCAGCTGGCGAACCAGGCCTTCGAGGGATTGTTCGGTGGAAAGGGTTTCTGAAACACGGGCAAGGATAATATCCGACATGACGTAGGTTGACTCCCATGCAGAAGACGCCTGTATCTGCATGTTATGCTGAAATTTTAGACCTCTGGCATAGTAAAACATGAATATAAGAAATTTAATATATTCGCGGAGAGCGGAATGGCGCTGAAAAAAAGC
>CAMKZP010000350.1 GCA_946477805.1 uncultured Enterobacter sp. | reverse complement strand
TGACAACCAGCGCGTGAAAAAGGGTGAACTGCTGGTCGTTATCGATCCCCGCGACAGCACCGCCCAGCGCGACCAGGCCCAGGCCCAGCTCGGTCTGGCGGTGGCTCAGCTGCACCAGGCGCAGGCGCAGCTGGCGCTGTCGAAGGTGCAGTATCCCGCCCAGCGCGATGAGGCCAAAGCGCAGGTGCTGAAGGCGCAGGCCGATATGGCCAACGCCCAGGCGGAGTATCGCCGCCAGCGCGGCGTTGACCCGCGCGCCACCACGCAGCAAAGTATCGATTCCGCGAATGCCCAGCTGCGCAGCGCCCAGGCGGGCCTTGCCAGCGCGCAGGCGCAGCTCGAAGTGGCGGAGCAGGTTCAACTGCAGATCCGCCAGCAGGAGACCAACGTTGAAGCCCGCGAGCGTCAGGTCGACCAGGCCAAAGCGCAGCTTGAAACCGCAAACCTGAACCTCTCCTATACCGAAGTCCGCGCCCCGTTTGATGGCTTCGTCACCAAACGCAACGTCCAGCCGGGTACGCTGGTGCAGGCGGGCTCGGCGCTGTTTTCGCTGGTTTCCCCGAACGTGTGGGTAGTGGCGAACTTTAAAGAGTCCCAGCTTGAGCGCATGAAGCCGGGCAACAAGGTGACGGTCTCCGTGGATGCCTGGCCGGACATGGCGCTTGAAGGCCACGTCGACAGCATCCAGCAGGGTAGCGGCTCGCGCTTCTCCGCGTTCCCGTCGGAAAACGCCACCGGCAACTTTGTGAAGATCGTGCAGCGCGTGCCGGTGAAAATCGTCATTGATAAAGGCCTGGATCCGAACAAACCGCTGCCGCTGGGGCTGTCGGTCGCGCCGAAGGTCACGCTCGAATGACGGACCACAGCCACGATAGCTGGAAGCCTGCCAGCAACCCGTGGGCGGTGGCGATTGTGGTCACGCTGGCGGTATTTATGGAAATTCTGGATACCACCATCGTCAACGTGGCGCTGCCCCACGTGGCGGGATCGCTCTCGGCCAGCTATGACGAATCCACCTGGGTATTAACCAGCTATCTGGTGGCGAACGGCATCGTGCTGCCCATCTCTGCCTTCCTGAGCCGGCTGTTTGGCCGCAAGCAGTTCTTCCTGATCTGCATCGTGATGTTCACCGTCTGCTCGTTTCTGTGCGGAATTGCCACCGAGCTGTGGCAAATCATTCTCTTTCGCGTGATGCAGGGCTTCTTTGGCGGCGGGCTGCAGCCCACGCAGCAGTCGGTACTGCTCGACTACTTCAAGCCCGAGGACAGGGGCAAAGCCTTCGGCCTGTCGTCGATTGCCATTATCGTTGCGCCGGTCCTCGGGCCGACGCTGGGCGGCTGGATCACCGATAACTACTCCTGGCGCTGGGTATTTTTCATCAACATTCCGGTGGGGATCGTCACGGTGCTGGCGATCTACCAGCTGCTGGAAGATCCGCCGTGGGAGGGAAAATCAAAAGAGAAGCTCTCTGTCGACTGGACGGGGATCGGCCTGATCGCCCTCGGCCTGGGCTGTCTGCAGGTGATGCTTGACCGGGGCGAGGATGACGACTGGTTCTACTCGAACTTTATCCGCACCTTCGCGGTGCTGACGCTGATTGGCATTATCGGCGCGATCTACTGGCTGCTGTATGCCAAAAAGCCGGTGGTGGATCTGCACTGCATGAAGGACCGCAACTTCGCCGTCTCCAGCCTGCTGATGGCGGGAATGGCCATGATCCTCTACGGCAGCTCGGTGGTGATCCCGCAGCTGGCGCAGCAGGATTTAGGCTATACCGCCACCTGGTCCGGGCTGGTGCTCTCGCCCGGTGCGGTGCTGATCGTATTGACAATTCCGCTGGTGCTGAAGCTGATGCCGGTGGTGCAGACGCGCTGGATCATCGCCTTTGGTTTTACCTGTTTGGCGGCGTCGTTCTTCTGGTCCCGCACGCTGACGCCGGATATCGACTTTGAAACTCTGGTGCTGTTCCGCAGCGCGCAGTCGATTGGGCTGGGGTTCCTGTTTGTTCCGCTGACTACCATTGCCTTTATCTCGATACCGAGGCGGCTCAACGCCGACGCGGCGGCGCTGTTTACCATGTTCCGCAACGTGGCGGGCTCGATCGGCATTTCGCTCTCGACGGCCGCCATCACCGAGCGCGCGCAGGCGCACAGCGCGCACCTGGCGTACCACGCCTCGCCGTTTAACGAGCAGTTCCAGCTGGCGATACGCGAGAGCGCGCAGGCGATCCAGAACTTCACCACCCAGGTGGGTGACCCGACCGGCATCGCCACCGGGCGCATGTACCAGACGATGATCGAGCAGTCGCGCTTCCTGGCCTACATCGACGTTTTCACCCTCCTGAGCGCGGTGGCCCTTTTACTGATTCCGTTTTGTTTGTTGCTCTCGCCGGTTAAGAGCGAGGGGAGTGCAGGAGCACATTGATGATACACAGACGTTTACACCCCCTGATGATAATGATGCTGCTGGTGGGCTGCGCCGTGGGGCCGGACTACCAGCAGCCCGCACCGCCCGCCGCTTCGCACTGGAACGACAGCGGCGACGGCGAGGTGAAGTCGAAAACCACCTCGGCCGCCACCAACCCGCGCTGGTGGAAAACCTTCGGCTCCCCGCAGCTCGATAGCCTGGTTGAACGCGCCATCGCCGGGAATTTATCCCTGCAGCAAACGGTGCTGCGCATCGCCGGCGCGCGGGAACAGATCAACCAGGCGGGCGGGGCGTTTTACCCGTCGGTAAACGGTAATCTGCAGGCCACCCGCCAGCAGCTCGGGCTGGAAGGCGAGCTAAAATCCCACGGCGTCTATGACCAGCTGGATAACGTCGACCCTGAACTGAAGGGAGCGTTAGGCCCGCTGACGCAGCCGATCAATCTTTACCAGGGCAGCTTTGACGCCCAGTGGGAGATCGACCTGTGGGGCAAGGTACGGCGTCAGGTGGAGGCCGCCGAAGCGCAGCAGAAAGCGGCAATAGAGCAACGTAACGACGCCATGGTGTCGCTGGAGGCGGAAGTCGCGCGCGCCTGGCTGCAGCTGCGCGGCGCGCAGAGCATTATCGCCACGCTCAACACCCAGATTGAGAGCGCGCAGCAGACGCTGGATCTCACCGAAAGCCGCCAGCGCGGCGGGCTGTCTCCGCAGATGGACGTGGAAAACGCCCGGGCGCAGCTGGGCAATCTTGAAGCGCAGCTGCCGCAGTATCAGGCTCAGGCGCGGCAGGCGATGAACGGCCTGGCCATTCTGCTGGGCAAACCGCCGGGCGCGCTGGACGCGGAGCTGCAGTCCGCGCAGCCAATGCCTGCCTTACCGGATATCGTCCAGACGGGCATTCCGTCTACGCTGGCGCGCCGTCGTCCGGACGTGCGCGAAGCGGAGGCGAACCTCCATGCCGCGACGGCGCAGATTGGCGTCTCGGTGGCGGAGCTGTTCCCAAGCTTTACCCTCTCCGGGCAGTTTGGCCTGCGCAACAGCGAAACCGGCTGGCTGACCGACTGGAGCAGCCACTTTTACAGCTTCGGCCCGCAGGTCTCGATCCCCATCTTCCAGGGCGGGCGGCTGGTCTCCAGCGTCAAGGTGGCGCGCGCGCAGCAGGGCGCAGCGGTGCTGGACTATCGTCAGACGGTGCTGACGGCGCTCGGGGACGTGGAAAACGCGCTGGTGAGCTACCGCACCGATCAGCAGCGTGAAGCGGGGCTGGCGAAAACCATCGACGCGCTGCAAAACGCCTTCGATCTGGCGAGCGACAGCTACCGACAGGGGATCGCCAGCTTTATCGACGTGCTGGACGCCCAGAGGCAGCTGGCCCAGGCCGAGCAGCAGCGCGCGCAGGCGCAGGTGCAAAGCGCGCTCGACCTGGTGGCGCTCTACAAGGCGCTCGGCGGCGGCTGGGAGCCGTATCAGCAGGTGCAGCTTCCGGACTACAAGGTCTTTGGCGACGCCCCGCGCGGATAACGATTCAGAGGATTGGGCAAGAAACGGACAGGAACGCCACATTCGCGGCGGCTGAGGGGCGGGTATAACTAACAGACACCCAATCGACATGCGAGGAAAGCGTTATGCGTTATCAAAAACTGGGAAATACCGGCCTGTTTGTCTCTGAGCTGTGCCTCGGCACCATGACCTTCGGCGGCGAGGGCGGCATGTGGGGCAAGATTGGCCAGCTGCAGCAAAGCGACGCCGAGCAGCTGGTAGGCCGCGCGCTCGACGCGGGGATCAACTTTATCGACACCGCTGACGTCTATTCGGAAGGGCGCTCGGAGGAGATCCTCGGCCAGGCGCGGAAAAACCTGAACGTCCCGCGCGAAAACGTGGTGGTTGCCACCAAGGCGTTCGGCGAAACGGGTACCGCGGGGGTGAACTCGCGCGGCAGCTCTCGCTATCACATCATCAGCAGCGTGA
>CAMKZP010000349.1 GCA_946477805.1 uncultured Enterobacter sp. | reverse complement strand
GGGCTCGGAGATGTGTATAAGAGACAGATAGCTGCTGGCCCCAATCAGGAACGCCAGCGGCGCCGTCCCCACGTTAATGGCGGTAGCGATGCGGATGCCGGAGAGCATCACCGGCCAGGCGTTGGGAATTTCAACCTGGCGCAGGCGCTGCCATTTGGTCATCCCGATACCGTTGGCCGCCTCCAGCAACGAGGCGGGCACGGAGCACAGCCCCGCATAGGTGTTACGCACAATCGGCAGCAGCGAGGCGAGGAACAGGGCGATGATGGCAGGGGTATCACCGATGCCGATGACCACCATCGCCAGCGCCAGAACGGCCAGCGGCGGCAGGGTGTTGCCCACGTTAAAGATCTGCATCACGTATTCAGCCACGCCCCGCGCCGCCGGGCGGCTCAGCAGGATGCCGCTGGGAATGCCGACCAGAAGGGCAAAGAACATCGATGAGAAAACCAGAATCAGGTGCTGTTGCCCGAGGTAGACCAGGTCAACCTGGCGCGCTTTAATCGTCTCCAGCCCAATCCCCCAGACGAGAAGGGCGAGGACCACGATAATGGCGCCAACAAAAAGCAGCGAACGTTTGAGTAATGGGTGCATTGCGGTGTGTCTCCCTGTGCGCATGCGTTATAGCAACCGCCGGTTGCCTGTTGTTATGCCATGTTTCGGCAGGGGTACTTCAGCTATAGCAAGCGAATGGGAAGGGTTCCAGCGAAGGGGTAAAATAAGTAACCCTATGAAACTACAGGGAACCTTATGTCAGGCCTTACCGGATAAGGCCTGACTGAGGGTCAGGCAGAATAGTCCTAAAGATGAAAATGAAAAGTGACGGCGTCACTTATGCTCGCCAGCGCAACTACTTTTTGCTGTGAGGAAGGCGAACTCTGCGCACCCGGCGCGAGATGCTAATGATGAAAAAGGCGGCCACCAGGACGAGCATTACGCCAAGCGCGAGCATCGCGTGAAACCCAAACCACCTGAACAGGATCAGCCCCGCGATACCGCCGGTAATAAAGGAGAAAAGGGTGGTGAGATGGGTTTTAAGCTGGCTGCGCTGGGCCACCGTATCTTTGGAGTAATCCCTGCGCAGCATCGCCACCATCACGGAGGCCAGCGCGATCCCCGCGTCGGTTAGCGTACCGGTAATATGGGTTGACCTCACGCGTCCGCTGGAAAGCTGGGTGGAGGTGGAATTATGGATCCCCATCAGCCCGCACAGGAAAATAATAATTTCGCGATTGGTTGAGAACGAGTGGAAATACATTTCGTACAACGACACGCCTGCGAGTAATACGCCTTCGACCAATAAAATCTGGCTAAAGACCAGCCTGACATTATGGATGATGCCCCACAGGACGATAACACGCGCAACTATCGCTCCCGATACAAACGAGAGAATTATCGCGCCAAAGAAAAGAACGTCGCTTAAATCCGTGCTGGAAACTTCGCTGGATAATTGTGAGGTATTGCCCGTCATATGGGAGGGAAAAAAACCAAACGCCCCAAGCGCAATGGCGTTCAGTAAGCCCGCAGAGGTCGCCAGCCACAGGGCAAGCAGGCGATCCTCCTGGTGCGTTCGTGCTTTCTTAAGTTTGATCAGCAAAGATTACCTCCGTTTGAGCTTCGCCTGAGAAAACAGGCTAACAAAGTCAATTCACTGGAAGTCCAGGATAGCGCTTAATTATTAAGGCTTCGGTAGATAATCTGAATTACGTAATTAATTAAATTAACCCTGGTAATACCAGGGCAGAGAGTTGTGCCTGCCTGAACCTTCAGGCAAAAGCGTCACAGCATCCCGTTATTCCCGTGGCGTAAAAACGCCGGACGCTGGTTCAGCCGTTCGAACCAGGCGTCGATGGCAGGAACGTCCGGATGATCGAAAGGAGTCATTTTCCAGCGGTTTACCGACAGCCCGAGAACCACGTCCGCCAGGCTAAAGGTGTCGCCCGCTGCCCATGCCGCGGTGCGCTGAAGCTGCTGTTCAAGGATTTCGATACAGTGGTTCCACTCCTGGATGCCTGCGGCGATCCGCTGCGGATCGTTAAAGTCCGGGTTTTTACGCCCCAGGGCCGGGAAGACGTAGCGCCAGGCGTTGTTGAACTCGGTTGCCTGCCAGTCCATCCAGCGCTCGACGTTGGCACAGGCCTTCGGTTCGGCGGGCAGCAGATCATCACGCCCGGCTTTACGCGCCAGATAACGGCAAATGGCGTTGGATTCCCACAGCACAAAATCATCATCCACCAGCACCGGCACCATGGCGTTAGGGTTCATGGCGCGAAAGGCGTCTGTTTCGGTCGAGGCAAAACCGCTGCCGTAGTCTTCCTGTAAATAATCGATACCCGCTTCTTCGCAGGTCCAGAGCACTTTACGAACGTTAATCGAGGTGGTTTTGCCGAGGATCGTGATCATGGTGCAGGTGTCCTTTAGGGGAGTGAATTGAGTACAACAATACGCCAGATTAGCCGTTTTGGCACAAAGAAGGCCGTCTTTGGGGCTACCAGAAATGGCGGTCCAGCATGTTAAAGAAACCCCCCAGGCTGTCGATAATATGCGCTAAGCGCGGTGGGCATCACCGCTTTTACATTCAGCTAAGAAGGTAGATGACGATGGTTGACGGGATCCAGGCTTCACGCGGCAATGTGCATTATTTGTACCCTGCTTCCAGCGCGCTACAGGCGCCGACCGCTTCCCGGGCCAGGGCCGACAACGCTCAGACCGATACCAGCGTAACACTCTCTTCTCTGGCGCAGCAGCTCAACGAAAGCGCCATTCGTGCAGAGGCTGACGATGCGGCGCTGAGCCGGGACGAACGTACAGCTAAAGCCGAAAAATCACTCGCGTCGATCGTCGGAGCACGCTTTTTTGCCAGCCGTCAGGTAAACAACGCAGAAATACCCGACTCGTCCGACCCGGAACGTTTAGCACGCGCGCAAGCCGCAACGCGCTTCGTTAATGGCAGTCAGCAGAACCCCTTCGAGGGGCTGTCACGCGATCGGCTCGCACTGATAACCTATGACGATAGCGGCCAGTACACCACCAATGAAAGAAGGGCGGCATGGGAAGCATCGTTTGATAAGGAGTATGCCTGGAGGAAAGAGGCCGTCGCAAAAGCGATGGCAGAATACGACGGCAGCGGAAAGTTGACCGATTTCTTCAAGGACGTTTTGCAGCATTTTGATTCACTGCCGCTGAATGAACAGGCGCAATACCCGAAAGACTATGCCACCAGGCTGCAGAAGTGGATTGCGCTGGATTACAACTATTTCACCAACGCCATCGAGGGAGAGGGAAGCCCGCTGTGATACGCTGAAAAGAGAGGCTGGCGGTTCATAAAGAGACAGGCACTGAACCGTGTTTAATTTCATCGGCAATACAAGGCTGGGGTTTGCCAAACAGATACCCTTGCGCGTAATCACACCCCAGCGCCTGAAGGCTTTCGAGCTGCTCCTGCGTTTCGACGCCTTCCGCAACGGCCTTCATGTTGAGGGATTTCGCCATGCCGGTGATGAGCCTGATGATATTAAGCGCGTCTTCCTGCGTCGATATTGAGTTCACGAACGATTTATCAATTTTGATTTTATCGAAGGCAAGCTTGCTGAGCCGCGAAAGCGAAGAGTATCCCGTCCCAAAATCATCGATGGAGATTTTCACGCCGAGGGCTTTAAGCTTGTTGAGCGTATTCATCGGCGTATTGCTTTCCGTAAAGAGAGAAGACTCCGTCACTTCCAGCTCAAGGCGTTCGGCCGCAAGCCCGGTATCTTTCAAAATGGTGAGCACAATTGCGGCAAACGCCTTACTGCTTAGCTGAACCGGGGAGACATTGACAGAAATTTTAGCCGGAACCGCCCATGACGCCGCTTCTCTGCACGCCATTTCAAGCACCGATTTGCCCATCTCGTTAATCATGCCGGTCTTTTCCGCAGCGGGAATAAAGCTATCCGGCGACAGAAGCCCCTTCAAAGGATGCTTCCAGCGAATAAGGGCTTCGTAGCTGTAAATCTTCTGAGTAAAAGAATCGACGATAGGCTGGTAATACACCACGAATTCTTTATTGACTATTGCCAGGGACAAATCATGCTCAAGCGTTCTGCTTTCCTGCAGCTTATCTAACATGCGCTGGCGGAAGACTTTGATCTTCCCGGCGCCCTCTTTTTTGGCTTCATAAAGGGCCAGATCGGCAAATTTATACAGATAGTCGGAGCGGCGTTCCGTTTCTGAATTAACAATCCCGACGCAGGTGGTGATATTTACAATGGCGTTATAAAGCGTGTAAGGCTGATTGATAGCGTCACATATGCTTTGGGCGCGTGAAACGGCGCTGCTCTCCGTCAGGCCACTTGCGAGAAACGCAAATTCGTCTCCGCCCAGGCGGTAAAGGGCTGTCTCTTATACACATCTCCGAGCCCAC
>CAMKZP010000348.1 GCA_946477805.1 uncultured Enterobacter sp. | reverse complement strand
CACATACAGAACTACCGCTCCATCCGCGATATGTCGCTGGAGCTGGAGCAGCTCAATATCGTTTTCGGCCCCAACGGCACCGGGAAATCGAACATCTACAAGGCGATTTACCTGATGCACAGCGCGGCGCAGGGGCAGTTTTCCCAGTCGCTGGCCAACGAGGGCGGCATTTTAAAAGTGTTCTGGGCTGGAAAAACGCGCAACGACCAGCTGCGGCGCATGAGCCTGGCGGTGGAAACGGAAACCTACGACTACGAGCTGCAGGTGGGCTTTGTGGAGAGGCTGCCCTATCCGTCGCAGTTTCAGCTCGACCCGGTGATCAAAGAGGAGTCCCTCTGGCTGAGCGGCCAGCACCGCCGCCCGTCGTCGCAGCTGATGAAGCGTAAAAACCAGGCCGTATTTCTGAACAACGTGCATCATGAAAAAGTCACCCACAGCGGCACGCTGTATGAGAACGAATCGGTGTTTGGACAGCTTGGTGAACCGCACCTGTATCCCGAGGTGTCGCAGATGCGCGAGTCCCTGCGTAACTGGCGTTTTTATCACGAATTTTCCGTCGCTTCAGGCTCGGCTATCCGCGCCCCGCAGGTGGGCTTTCGCTCGCCGGTCCTCGCCAGCGACGGTGCAAACCTGGCCGCCGCGTTTCAGACCATTGTCGAAATCGGCGACGAACTGCTGCTGATGCGCATTCTTGACCAGGCCTTCCCCGGCTGCGTGTTCTACAGCGACAACTCCGACGGGCGCTTTCGCATGATGATGCAGCGCGAAGGGCTGAGCAGGCCGCTGGAACCGGCCGAGTTCTCCGACGGCACGCTGCGCTTCCTGTGCCTGGCGGTGGCGCTGTTAAGCCCGCGCCCGCCCGCCTTCATCGCCCTCAACGAACCGGAAAACAGCCTGCACCCGCAGATGCTCCCCGCGCTGGCAAGCCTGATCGCCGAGGCCAGCCGCTATTCGCAGATCTGGCTCACCAGCCACTCGCCGGAGCTGGCGCAGTTGATTGAAAAGCACCGTTCGTTTTCGCTGTATCAGCTGTCGATGGCGGAGGGGGAAACGAAGATGCTCAAGCTGTAATAGCAGCGCGGGCTTACCAGCCCGGCACCGCGCCGCCGTTGAAGATCGTCTCTGCCGCTTTCGCGACTTCCGGAGACTGGTACGACTGAATAAATTCCTTCACGTTCTCCGCATCTTTATTGTCTTCACGGGTTACCACAATGTTCACGTACGGCGAGTTTTTATCTTCGATGAACACGCCATCGTGAACCGGAGAAAGCCCGGTTTGCTGGAGATAGGTGGTACTGATGATGGCGACGTCCACCTTCGGGTCGTCCAGCACGCGTGGCAGCTGCGCGCCTTCAAGCTCCATGATCTTCAGGTTCTTCGGGTTTGCCGTGATATCCAGCGCCGTCGGCAGCAGGCCAACGTCCGGCCTGAGGGTAATCAGCTTCTCTTTTTGCAGCAACAGCAGCGCACGGCCGAGGTTGGTCGGGTCATTAGGGATGGCAACCGTGGCGCCATCCTTCAGTTCAGACGCCGCTTTAACCTTGCGTGAATAACCGGCCATTGGAAAAACGAAGGTATTGGCGACGGCAACCAGCGTGTAGCCGTGCGCCTTATTGTCTTCTGCGAGGAACGGGCGATGCTGGAAGACGTTTGCATCCAGCTCCCCGTGGTTAGTGGCGTCGTTTGGCAGCAGCGAGCCGCTAAAACCCACCAGCTCCACGTCCAGCCCGTACTTCTCTTTTGCCACCTTTTTGGCTACTTCCGCCACGTCCTGCTCGGCACCGTTAATCACGCCGACTTTAATATGTTTAGCGTCATTGCTGTTTTGGTCACAGCCCGCAAGCAGCAGGCCAGTCAGAAGAAGCGCACCCAATCGAAGTTTCACGAAACCGTTCCTTTTGATAAACGTTTTGCAGACTATATCGGCAACGGGACGGCGCGCTAAAAAACGAAAAGGCATCACTAAGACGGATAAGTTATATGGCGTTTTTACCGGCTGACGGGTGAAGCGCAGGCCCGGTAAGCGCAGCGCCACCGGGCGATGGGCGTCAGGAGGTTAACGTCCAGTCTTCTACCCTAAAATCCTGCACCATCCCGAAGGCGCGATCGTTAGTGACGATCGTCGTTCCCCGGCTGATGGCATGCGCGGCAACCAGCTGATCGAGATCCCCCATCACTTTCCCCTTCTTTTCCATTGCGGCACGAAGCGCGCCGTAAGTGGCTGCGGCTTCGCTGTCCCAGTCGCAAATGGTGATGGTGTCAAGAAACGATAATATGGTCTCTTTAAGCGCATTACTCTGCTTCTTATCGGCACCATAACGTAATTCTGCTTCCGTGATGCTCGAAATGCAGACCTCCTCAGGCAGCAAACCAGCCATACGGGTAACCACTTGAGGATGCTTTTTAAACAGATGGCTCACAATATTTGTATCGAGCATATGCCTCATGATTAAACTCCATCCAGCGGATCTCTTTGCGTCACACTCTGGTTTCTCTCCTCCTTGCTTAAAAATGACTCGGGTACATTTGTGTTTTCCAGCAAGCGGAAAAAGTTATCCCAGGTTTTCACACGCTCAGACCTCGCCGTCAAAACCACATTCCCCTCGTCATCCCGCCGGATGTAAACGCTCTTCGAATCAAACGCAAACTCGGCAGGCAGGACAACGGCCTGCTTTCGTCCTTTTTTAATGAGTTTTGCTGTGCGCTCCATGGCAACCTCTGTCGGTTTATTGACCAGGCCAAAGCATGCGCCAGTGCCCACAAAAGTGACAAGGACGTTGTGTCAATTTCAGAAAGCGACTCGCAATAAATAACAGAACCGCTAACCTCACGCCTGTCGGCGCAGCGGCGCTTCGCGTAAAAACCACGACAGCGCAAACGCCAGCACCATAATCCCCGCCGCCATCAGGAACACCGCATGAATGGCCGAGCCGAACGCATCAAGATAGTCCAGCCTCAGGGCGTCCGGCAGCCGATGAATAGCGGTTGGGTTCAGCTCGCGCGGCAGCTCCTCCCCTTCAGGCAGCCTGTTCATCAGCCCGGACTGCAGAACATTCGTGAACACCGCGCCAAACAGCGCGACGCCAATGGCCCCGCCAATCGAGCGGAACAGCGTGACGCCAGAGGTGGCTACGCCGTATTGGTCCGCCGACACGCTGTTCTGCACCGCCAGCACCAGCACCTGCATCACCAGACCAAGCCCCATCCCCAGCACGCTGGTAAACAGGTAGAGCTGCCAGGTGGGGGATGAGAGGGTAATGCGGGTCAGTAAAAACATCCCCACCACCCCGAGCAGCGTGCCGAGGATCGGGAACAGGCGGTATTTTCCGGTACGGCTGATGATGCGCCCGCTGATGATAGAGGTCAGCAGCAGGCCGCCCATCAGCGGGATCAGCTGCAGCCCGGCCTGCGTTGGCGTGGCGTCTTTCACCACCTGCAGGTAGAGCGGCAGAAACGTGACGGAGCCAAACAGCGACATCCCGATGATAAAGCCAATCAGGCTGCAGAGCAGGAAGCTGCGGTCGCGGAACAGCGACAGCGGGATTATCGGCTCCCACGCCAGCCGCTCTTCGTAGATAAACCCGGCGATACCCGTCAGGCCAAAGGCCAGAATGCACCACAGCTGCGGGTCGCTCCACGGGCGAACGGTGCCGCCTTCGGTGGTAAACAGGATGATGCACAGCAGCGCCATGCTGAGGTAAATCGCCCCCAGGTAGTCAATCTCATGCTTGTTGCGCCGCGCGCTGCCGTGGAATACCGCGCCAATCACCAGCAGGGCAAACAGCCCCAGCGGCAAGTTGATGTAGAAAATCCAGCGCCAGGAGGCGTGCTGGACGATAAACCCGCCGATCAGCGGCCCGATAACCGTTGCCAGGCCGAATACGCCGCCAAACAGCCCCTGATAGCGCCCGCGATCGGCAGGCGGGATCACGTCCGCCACGGCGGCCATGCTGATCACCATCAGGCCGCCGCCGCCCAGGCCCTGCAGCGCGCGCATCAGCACCAGCTGGGTCATGTTCTGCGCCAGCCCGCACAGGGCGGAGCCTGCGAGGAACAGCACAATCGCGATCTGCAGAACGATTTTGCGCCCAAACAGATCGCCGAATTTTCCGTACAGCGGCACCACGATGGTGGAGCTGAGGATATACGCCGTCACCACCCAGGAGAGTTTATCCAGCCCGCCCAGCTCGCCGACAATCGTCGGCAGCGCGGTGGAGACAATGGTCTGGTCGAGCGCCGAAAGCAGCATTACCAGCAGCAGCGCGCTGAACAGCAGCTTAATCGACGGCGCTTTTTGCGCAGGTTGAGTCATTACGTCGGACTCCATAAGAGATCGCTTGAAATTAATTAATCGTATAATTAATATTTGTGTAAGTGATGAATAAGATCAAGAGGTACTGCGACCATGCCAGCACA
>CAMKZP010000347.1 GCA_946477805.1 uncultured Enterobacter sp. | reverse complement strand
CCTTTGCCGATGCGATGAACACGCAGCACGAAGCCGGTTTTGACGCCAACGGCGATGCGGGTGGAAAGCTGTTTGATTTCGGCTCTCCATCGGTACTGAGCAACAGCAAAAACACCGGCGGCGCGACGGTTACGGCCTCAGTGGCAGACAGCTCGGCGGTGCAGGCGACCAACTACAAAGTTGAATTCAACGGCACCGACTGGACGGTAACGCGCCTGTCAGACAAAACCAGCTTTACGGCCACCCCGGACGCCAGCGGCAACCTCGCGTTTGATGGCCTGAACGTTAACATCAGCGGCGCGGCGAACAAGAAAGACAGCTTCCTCGTTAAGCCGGTGAATGACGTCATCATGAACATGGACGTGGCGATTAGCGACGAATCCAAACTGGCGATGGCGTCAGCGAAGGGAAGCGGTGAAAGCGACAACACCAACGGCCAAAAGCTGTTGGATTTGCAGAGCGCCAAGCTGGTGGGCGGGAATAAAACCTTCACCGATGCCTACGCGTCGCTGGTCAGCACCGTCGGGAGCACTACCGCATCGCTGAAAACCAGCAGCGAAACCAAAGACAACGTGGTGACGCAGCTGACCAAGCAGCAGCAGTCGATTTCCGGGGTTAACCTGGACGAAGAGTACGGCAACCTGCAGCGCTATCAGCAGTATTACCTCGCCAACGCGCAGGTGCTGCAGACGGCGAGCACGCTGTTTGATGCGTTAATCAATATTCGCTAAGGCCGGGGTTAAAAAATGCGTATTAGTACTCAAATGATGTACGAGCAGAGCATGCGCGGAGTGACAAACTCCCAGAGTCTCTGGCTCGGCTATGGCGAACAGATGTCTACCGGCAAGCGCGTGAACCGTCCATCGGACGATCCGATTGCCGCCTCGCAGGCCGTTGTGCTCTCTCAGGCGCAAACGCAGAACAGCCAGTATGCGCTGGCGCGCTCCTTCGCGACGACCAAAGTGTCGCTGGAGGAGAACGTGCTGCAGCAGGTGACAACCGCGATCATCAGCGCGCAGGAGAAAGTGGTGAACGCCGGTAACGGCACCCTCAGCGACGACGACCGCGCTTCGCTTGCCACCAACCTGCAGGGTATTCGCGATCAGCTGATGAACCTGGCAAACAGCACCGACGGTAACGGCCGCTACATTTTTGCGGGTTACAAAACGGAAGCGGCGGCCTTCGACCAGACCACCGGTGTGTATAACGGCGGGGACACGGCAATCAGCCAGCAGGTTGACTCCGCGCGTACCATGCAAATCAGCCATACGGGTACTCAGGTGTTCGACACCTTCACCAGTAATGCGAAACCAGAGCCCGACGGCAGCACGCCGGAAACCAACCTGTTTAAGATCCTGGATACCGCAATTGCCGCGCTGAATTCGCCCGTTGAAGATGACCAGACCAAAGCCGATGCGTTCACCGCTGCGATGGACAAAGCCAACCGCGGCCTGAGCAACTCGCTGAACAACGTCCTGACCGTGCGTGCCGATCTGGGCATTAAGCTGGACGAGCTGGGCAAACTGGATTCGCTGGGGGATGACCGCGCGCTGGGGCAGACGCAGCAGATGAGTGACCTGGTGGACGTGGACTGGAACTCGGTCATCTCCTCTTACTCTATGCAACAGGCGGCCCTGCAGGCGTCTTATAAAGCGTTCAGCGATATGCAGGGCATGTCTCTGTTCCAGATGAACAAGTAACGTCTTGACCTCTTAGAACACGTTCTGAAACTGGGCGTGTTTTGTCTGCCCAATCCCTGTGGATTGGGCATTTTTTTATGCTGTTCCTGCTGCGGCTGCACTTACGCGGCTGCTTTCAACCAGCCGGATCGCCAGCGCAATGGCACCACAGGCTGTCGCCAGCGCCACCACGCCAGGCCAGCCCGCCAGCGCATAGAGTTTGCTGCCTGACGCCGAACCCAGCGCCATCCCGATAAACACCACCGTAAACAGCAGGGCATTGAGACGCCCGCGAGCCTGCGGCTCAAGGCTATAAACCAGGTTCTGGTGGGCCACCAGGCTGGACTGCAGGCCGAGGTCAAAACCGATGGCGGAAACCGCAATCAGAATCAGCTGGCCGTGGACGCCCAGAGCCGGCATCAGGAACATCAGGGCAAATGAGACGGTCACCAGCACCGCGCCAAGCTGAGTGACTTTCCCGGCCCCCAGCCTGTCCGCAAGACCGCCCGCCAGCGGAGCGGCCAGTGCACCTGCGGCGCCCGCAATACCAAAACCTCCCGCCACGGCGCTGCCAAGGTGATAACGGTCCAGCAGCATGACCGCCAGCGTCGACCAGAAGGCGCTAAAGGCTATCGACAGGAAGCCCTGGGCCAGCGCTGCGCGACGCAGGGCCGGGTAACGGCGCCACAGGTGCGCCATTGAACGCATCAGTGCCGGATAGCTCAGCGTGGAGTGGGCGGCAAAGCGGGGGAGCACCATCCACATTGCCGCGCCGACGAAGGCAATGCTCGCGGCGGCCAGTTGATACATAGCGCGCCAGCCAAAAGTCTCGCCCACGACGCCGCTCACGGTTCTCGAGAGCAGGATCCCCAGCAGCAGGCCGGTCATCACCGTGCCCACGGTTTTCCCCTGTTTACCTTCGGGGGCGAGAATAGCGGCAGCGGGCACGATATCCTGCGCCATGGTAGCGGCCATGCCGATCAGCAGGCTGGTCAGCAGCAGAGAATGAAGCTGACCGGTCAGGCTACAGCCCAGCAGAAACAGCGCCAGGGCGGCACTTTTTATCAGAATCAGCGTCCGGCGGTCATGGCGATCGCCAAGCGGCAGCAGGAAGAGGATACCGAGCGCATAGCCCGCCTGGGTCAGGGTGGGAACCAGCCCCATGCCCTCAATGCTGAGATGAAGGTCTGCGCCCATCAGCGGAAGCAGGGGCTGTGCGTAATAAATGGAGGCGACGCTAAAGCCAGCGCCGATGGCCAGCATAAAAATGACCCAGCGGCTGACGGCCCGGGAAGTCGCGGTTGTGTTCATCTGAAATTCCTCATTCGTTGTGTGCGGCTATTTTTTCTCAGCACAGCTTGCGGTGGTAGAAGGCCCGGTGGTAAAACGCTTATACGTTGAGCGTATAGGCATTTAAAAATGAAGCGAACCGAACGTATAGACAGAGTTGAACTCATGCGGACCTTTGTGCGCATCGTCGAGGCGGGGTCACTGTCGGCGGCGGCACGGCAGCTTTCGACGACCCAGGCGACGGTCAGCCGCCGTTTGCAGTCCCTTGAGACGCTGCTGGGCGTACGTTTGTTATTACGTACAACCCACACGACCCGCCTGACCGACGACGGCGAGCGCTGCTACCAGCATGCCCGGCGCGTCATCGACAGCTGGCTGGCGCTTGAGGATGAGGTCGGGCACACGGAGGATGAACCGGTTGGGGTACTTCGCGTACGTGCGCCGCACGCCTTTGGCCAGGATCAGCTCCTGAAACCTTTAACCGAATTCCTGCAGCGCTATCCGCTGCTTTCCGTGGAGTGGATGCTCAACGATCGGTCGGCTGACTTTCTCGGCGATAATCTTGACTGTGCGATCCGGGTGGGGGCTGAAGTGGATCCGGCAACCGTATCGGTGCTTTTAGCCGAAGTTCCGCGCTCGGTGGTGGCTTCCCCGGCGCTGCTGGCCCGCTTTCCACCGGTTATGACGCCGGAGGATTTACAGCTGCTTCCCTGGGTGGCCATCAGCTCTTTTTACCAGCACCATGTCGAGCTTTCTCATGAGAGTACGGCTGCAACCGCGCGTATTGCCATCACGCCACGTCTTAGCACGGACAGTGTGTATGTCGCACGCAATACCGCTCTCACCGGGCTGGGCGTGGCGGTGGTATCCAGCTGGACGGTACAGGACGATATTCGGGAAGGGCGCCTGGTGCATGTGCTGCCAGAGTGGCAGCCCGCGGCGCTGCCGGTGCATCTGGTTTATCCCTGGTCCCGCTACTACCCGGCGCGTCTGCGGCGTTTTCTGGAGATGATGCGCCAGATCATGCCGGAATTAACCGGCATGAGAAGGCCGGTGCAGCAGGCATAAAAAAGCCGACCCGAAGGTCGGCTTTTTTGACTCAGAGAGCGTTAGTCAACAGACTGCGGGCGGGTTGCTGGCGCGGTAGCCTGGTGCGATGCACTGTGGCCACCGGCAGAACCTTTGCCGTCAAAGTTGAACTCAGGGCGAACCCAGTCGCTGTTGCGCGGTGCTTCCGGCACATATTCAGGTGCAGGGGCACGCGTCATTGGTGCAGTTGCCACATGCGCAGACGCAGGTGCAGACACGGCTGGCGCTGGTTTCACCTCAGGTTCATTGGCTTCAGGCGCTTCCACTTCAGGCGCGTTCACCTCAGCGGCTTCGCGTACAGGCTCAACCTGAACTTCAACCTCCTGAACAACCTCTTCGTCAACGGTTTCGACGACCATATCAGCGG
>CAMKZP010000346.1 GCA_946477805.1 uncultured Enterobacter sp. | reverse complement strand
GGGTAAGCTACTATAACGATCTGAAGCTGAATCCGCTGGCGCTGAAGGCGAAGTAAGCTGTTAAGCTGGGCGGGTAGCCAGGCTACCCGCCAGATAAAATACCGGCATAATCGCCGGTATTTTTTTAGAGGTATTTCATGAGAATAATCATCGTGCTGATGATGGCGTGTTTACTCAGCGGCTGCGGCAGCATCATCAGCCGCACCATACCCGGGCAGGGCCACGGGAATCAGTACTATCCCGGCGTAAAATGGGATGTCCGTGATTCCGCATGGCGCTACCTGACCGTGCTCGACCTGCCTTTTTCGCTGATCTTCGACACCCTTTTACTGCCTGTGGACGCCAGCCACGGTCCTTACGAGTAAGGGCGGCTTACCGCTCGTCCCACTCATCCGCTGCGGCACGGCCTTCTTCCGTATCCAGCGGTGGTTCAAGCTGAAACTCACCCTCGTCCCACTCGTGCAGGGTATTTTCTTCCTGCCACTCCTGACGCAGCTCAATTTCGTCATAATCGCCGTCGAAGACGGCCTGCGCACCTTCACCGCTCAATATCGGCAGACACTCTCCGTCTTCGCCATCGTCGGCAAAGAACTCGGCCTGCCACATAATATCCCCGTCCTGCAGGACATATTTTTGGATATTGAGCTGCTGCACGTCAGCATCTTCTTCCTCAACGCCGGGGTTATCGGCGAGGAACTCTTCGCGAGCGGCATTAATCGCTTCTTCCAGCGTGGCGTACATGGTCATCGGTGTCTCCCTGTTTTTCGATAAGGTATTCAGGGAAAGAATAGCTGATTCTCTGGTTTTGCAAGTATGAATGCAAAAATAAGCCGTGTGACATTCGGCCTGGGGGAAGTGCTAGAACAGCATGCGGCCCGCCGGGCCGCATGAGGATCAATACCGGGAAGGAACGCCTTCAGGCCGGGTTTTGAAGCGACGGTGCAGCCACATGTATTGTTCAGGGGCCAGCATAATGCACTGCTCGACGATCCCGTTCATCCAGCGCGCGGTGGTTTCGGCATCATCAAGCGGCGGGGTCATTTCAGGTTCGAGCATGATCAGCTGATAGCCTGAACCATCCGGCTTGCGACGCGGGACAAAAGGCACGATAGCCGCTTTGGACATCCGCGCCAGCATCCAGGTGCCCGTGGTGGTGGCTGCCTCATCAACCGCAAAGAAAGGCACAAACACGCTGGCCTGCCGGCCATAGTCGTGGTCAGGGGCATACCAGATCACCTCTCCCGCTTTCAGCGCGCGGATCATGCCCTTCAGGTCTTTTCGGTCGATCATGCTCTTGTTGGAGCGCATGCGGCCCCAGGTCTGCAGCAGATCAATCACCGGATTGTCGTTCGGGCGGTAGACACCAATCCCCGGCGCCTGCATGCCAAACATCCGCGCGCCGATTTCAAGCGTAAGGAAATGGACGCCGATCAGCAGTACGCCGGTTTTGTTTGCCTGAAGCGTGTGCACCGGTTCCATACCCGTTCCCGCCACTTCCGTCCAGCGCGCCATGCGCTTATCTGACCAGAACCAGGCCATCCCCGTCTCTATCAGCCCCATGCCAACGGATTCGAAATTTTTGACCACCATGTCGCGGCGCTCCGGCTCGCTCATGTGAGGAAAGCAGAGCTCAAGATTGCGGGCGGCAATTTTGACGCGGCGTTTCATCAGCTGCTGAGCGAGATGCCCCAGCCCTTTGCCCAGGCGGAACAAAACCGGATAGGGAAGCTGAACGAGAAGCCACAAAAAGCCAACGCCTGTCCAGGTAAACCAATAGCGGGGGTGCAGAAGGGCGGCTGTAAATTTCGGTAACTGGGTCATGTCTGTCCTGTGATCTTACTTCCTGAATGGCTATTGTCTCATTTTTTAAGTCGTAGCCAAAATGTCTGTCATCGAAACGTGCACGAATGCAGCAAATGTTAAGCCCCATAAATCAGGCAGTGGGAAATGTAGCGTAAAATGTGTGGATGTAAATTAGCTTTGTTTGCTATATGATGCCGACCGTTTTTTATTTCTCTCACTCGACTGCAGGACTTGTACACCATGCCAGTGTTACACAACCGCGTTTCGAATGAGATGTTGAAAGCGCGCATGTTGGCTGAAACCGAACCGCGCACAACGATCTCATTCTATAAATACTTCACGATTAACGATCCGCAGGCAACCCGCGATGCGCTTTATCAGGCATTCACCGCCCTGAACGTGTTTGGCCGCGTCTATCTGGCGCGCGAGGGGATCAACGCCCAGATCAGCGTTCCGGAAAGCAACGTCAGCGCCTTTCGTGAATGTCTCTACGGCTTCGATCCGGCGCTTAACGGCGTACGCCTGAATATTGCCCTCGACGATGACGGAAAATCGTTCTGGGTGCTGCGCATGAAGGTGCGCGAGCGCATCGTGGCCGACGGAATTGACGATCCGAGCTTCAATGCGGGCGATGTGGGTGAATACCTCAAAGCCGCCGAAGTGAATGCCATGCTTGACGATCCGGATGCGGTGTTCATCGATATGCGTAACCACTATGAATACGAAGTGGGCCATTTCGAAAACGCGATGGAAATCCCGGCGGACACCTTCCGCGAACAGCTGCCAAAAGCGGTTGAAATGATGCAGGAGCATAAAGATAAAAAAATCGTTATGTACTGCACCGGCGGGATCCGCTGCGAAAAGGCCAGCGCGTGGATGAAGCACAACGGTTTTAATAAAGTGTGGCATATCGAAGGCGGCATCATCGAATACGCACGACGCGCGCGTGAACAGGGTCTGCCGGTTCGCTTTATCGGTAAAAACTTTGTTTTTGACGAGCGGATGGGGGAGCGTATTTCGGACGATGTGATTTCTCACTGCCACCAGTGCGGTGCGCCATGCGACACCCATACCAACTGCAGGAACGACGGCTGTCATCTGCTGTTTATTCAGTGCCCGACCTGCGCTGAGAAATATAATGGATGCTGCAGCGAGCTGTGCAGCGAAGAGAGCGTGTTGCCGGAAGAAGAGCAGCGCCGTCGTCGCGCCGGTCGTGAAAACGGGAATAAAATCTTTAATAAATCTCGTGGCCGACTGAATACCAAACTGGGTATTCCGGACCCTGAATAATGAATAATCCCGGCAGCGTGAAAGCCTGCCGGGATGAACTATTATGACTTCTGCTGAACCCCTTCCACGGAAATAACCAGCTCAACATCCTGCGACGCCGGGCCTAAATCCGTGGTGATATTAAAATCTTTCAGATGAATTTTGCCCGTGGCTTCAAAGCCCGCGCGTTTTCCACCCCAGGGATCGTCGCCCTGGCCGATCAGTTTTGCATCAAGGGTGACGGGTTTGGTGACGCCATTAAGCGTCAGGTTCCCGGTGATATCCAGCCTGTCGCCATCCTTTTTCACGCCCGTTGAGGCGAAGGTCGCCTGCGGGAATTTCGACACGTTCAGGAATTCAGCGCTGCGTAAATGTTTATCACGCTCTGCGTGGTTGGTATCTACGCTGTTGGTGTTAATGGTGACATTCACCTTATCGGCAGTCGGATTTTTCTCGTCAAAGGTGAAGGTGCCGTCAAAATCTTTAAAGGTGCCGTACAGCCAGCTATAGCCGAGATGCTGAATACGGAAATTGACGAAGGCGTGCTGGCCTTCTTTATCAATTTTATAATCCGCGGCAACGGCAGAGCCGGTGGTGAATAACAGTGAACCTAAGGCGATACCCAGCAGGCGTTTTTTCATTTTATGCTCCAGAGTCAGTGGACGAACGGCCAAGCATGCGCTTTAGCGTATCGTCTTTATCGATAAAGTGGTGTTTGAGGGCTGCAAGCCCGTGAAGAACAGAGAGGATCACAACGCTCCACGCCAGCCACAGGTGAACAACCCCTGCGGTGTCGGCCTGCGAGCCCGCGTCGGCCAGCGTCGCGGGGAGTTCGAACAGGCCAAAGACGTCGATCGGCTTTCCGTCTGCTGTAGAGATCAGGTAGCCGCTGATCAGAATAGCGAAGAGCAGGGCATACAGCGCTATATGCGCCCCGGTTGCGCCAAGGCGCGTCAATTTGCCGTGGGTTCTCGGTGCCGGAGGCGGCGGGGAAATATGGCGCCAGATAAGACGCACTACCAGGCCCATCATCAGCAGGACACCAATGCTTTTATGCAATTCAGGAGCCTGATGATACCAGCCGTCATAATAGCTTAACGTTACCATCCACAGTCCCAGCCCGAACATGGCATATACCGCGAGGGCAAATATCCAGTGCAACATCATGGATATTATTCCGTAGCGGGTGGCGGAATTACGCAATTGCATAGGTGTTACCATTATCATTATTGAGAACAGTAAAAATGAACGGGATGAGAAAATATTGCAACTGAAATAAGCGTATAAGCTTTTTTATTTAATTTATTTCAGCGAATTTGAAGATGTTTTGGGACTGTCTCTTATACACATCTCCGAGCC
>CAMKZP010000345.1 GCA_946477805.1 uncultured Enterobacter sp. | reverse complement strand
GCAGCGCCCGCTGCTGGCGGAACGTCTGGCCGGAGAGCAGCCCGTAGCAGACAAACTCGCCCTGCTCCGGCATCGCGCTCAGGATCGTTTCCGCCAGCGCGCCGCCGGTAGCGTCGTAGACCACATCCGCCCGCGCCGCCGCCGCGTTTACCGCCGCCGTATCCTGCTGCGCAATCGGTATAATCCCCCTTGCCGCCAGCCTTTCTGCATGAACGGGCGATCGGTGGACCCCATACACCGCTCTCGCGCCAGCCTGGTTCGCCCACTGCCCGAGCAGGATCGCGCAGTCAGACCCTGCCGCCGTCAACAGCACCGTTTTCCCGCCCGGCGGAGAGAGGTCAAGCATCATCTGCGCCGCGAGCGGATTGATATACGCCCGCGCGGCCAGAAGCGAATTAATATCTTCCGGCACCGGGATCGCATACGCCGCCGGGCAGTCAACGTAACGCTGCCAGGTTCCCTGCCCGCGTAGCGGCAGCACGCGCTTGCCCAGCTGCTGCGCGAATGATGCGGGAGCTTCCACGACAATGCCCACACCTTCGTAGCCCGCGACAGCCGGGAGCGGCGTCCGGTGGCGATACGCCCCCGTGATGGGAATTAGATCGGACGCATTCACGGGGGAATAAAGCATACGCACGCGCAGATCCTCCGGCCGACGCGCAGCAGGCGCTGAGGCTTCGGCGTGCAGAACGGATCCCGGCTCGCCGAAACGGCGATACCAGAGGGCCAGGTTCTTCATCGCCAGCCCATTTCCGGTGCGACATGCCTGAGAACAGACTCGATAACGTGTACGTTATAGTCCACGCCCAGCTGGTTCGGCACGGTCAGCAGCAGCGTGTCCGCCTCGGCGATGGCCTCGTCCTGCTTCAGCTGTTCGATCAGTTTTTCAGGCTCTGCCGCATAGCTGCGTCCGAAAATCGCACGGGTTTTTTCATCCAGAAAACCGACGCTGTCGCTGTCGTTCCTGCTGGCGCCAAAATACATCCGGTCACGATCGTCCATCAGGGCAAAAATACTGCGGCTGACCGAGACGCGCGGCTGGCGCGTATGCCCAGCTTCTGTCCAGGCCTGACGATAGGCGCGGATCTGTTTCGCCTGCTGGATGTGGAACGGCTCGCCGGTTTCGTCGTCTTTCAGCGTTGAGCTTTGCAGGTTCATGCCAAGCTTAGCGGCCCACACGGCCGTAGCATTGGAACCCGCCCCCCACCAGATGCGCTCGCGCAGGCCTTCAGAGTGCGGCTCAAGGCGCAGCAGCCCCGGCGGATTCGGGAACATCGGCTGAGGGTTTGGCTTCGCAAAGCCTTCTCCGCGCAGCACCTCCAGCAGGACCTCGGGGTGGCGGCGCGCCATATCGGCTTCACTTTCCCCTTCCTGCGGGACATAGCCAAAGTGGCGCCAGCCGTCAATCACCTGCTCCGGCGAACCGCGGCTGATCCCCAGCTGCAGGCGCCCGCCGGAGATCAGATCCGCCGCACCGGCATCCTCCGCCATATACATAGGGTTTTCATAACGCATGTCGATCACGCCGGTGCCGATTTCAATCCGGCTGGTTTTCGCTCCTATTGCTGCCAGCAGCGGGAAAGGCGAGCTGAGCTGACGGGCAAAATGGTGTACGCGGAAGTAGGCGCCGTCTGCGCCCAGCTCTTCGGCAGCGACAGCCAGATCGATGGACTGCAGCAGCGTGTCCGCAGCCGAACGGGTTCCCGACTGCGGGGACGGCGTCCAGTGGCCAAATGACAAAAATCCGATCTTTTTCATAATGCGGTATCCTGGTTTACTTCGGGTTTACTCCACTGTACGCATTAGCCGGTGAGAATAAATGCCCTTTCTTTCACTGAATTCTTCAAATAAATTGACGGAGTGCTGGCGCTGGAAGGGACATTTACGCACTGAGGACGAGACGGGTTTCCCCCTCCATTGCCTTATGGGATATAGTTAAGCCATATTTTTATGACAGGTAATATCGACCATGGCTCTGATCCCTAAAAACTACGCGCGGCTGGAAAGCGGCTACCGTGAAAAAGCCCTGAAAATCTACCCGTGGGTATGCGGCCGCTGCTCGCGTGAGTTTGTATATTCCAACCTTCGTGAACTTACGGTCCACCATATCGACCACGATCACACCAACAACCCGGAAGACGGCAGTAACTGGGAGCTGCTGTGCCTGTTTTGCCACGACCACGAGCACTCAAAGTATACGGAAGCGGACCAGTACGGCACCACGGTAGTTGCAGGGGAAGACGCGCAAAAAGATGTGGGCGTAGCCACGTTTAACCCGTTTGCTGATTTGAAATCGATGATGAATAAGAAGAAGTAGTTTTCCGCCCGCCCCATCCACGCCCGGTTGTTTAAGGCGGGCAGTGTGCCCGTTGGCATGAGCCAGCGTTCACACAAGCCCGCTCGCCTGGGGTACCAGCAGAAAGATCGCAGACATCAGCGCGACGCTCAGGATAACGCTGAAGATGAACCGGGTTTTAAACGGCTGCTTTTGCGTTTTATGGCGAAACAGCCGCTGGCCCAGAATCGCGCCCGGCCAGCCCCCTGCCGCGCCAAACACCAGCAAGGTGGTTTCCGGCACTCTGCGCCAGGCCCTGCGCGCGGCCATTTTGTCCACGCCGTAGAGCCCCAGCGTTAGCACGCTGGCGAGCAAAAACCACGTGGCAACGGGATGGGGCGAAAAGGTACTGCCGATGGCCGCTGCGGCCAGCAATAAATAACAAAAGCGATTAAGATTCATATTATTCGCTGCACACCGTTAACGCCTGCAGGCGCTTAGTCTGCCACCAGCCACATCTCGGCCTCTTCAAACATCTCTTCCAGCATGCGGTTGAGCTTTTCCCGATCGCTTTTGCTGGCATCGCTGTTCAGGCCGTTCGCCTGCATCGGCTTAACCTTAACCTCCGCGTCCGGAAAGAGGCGGTGAACTCGCCGGGTCAGCTCGGCCAGGATGATATCTCTGGCGCCCGCCAGCCCCTCGACATTTCGTTTGTCGTATACCAGTTCGACGAACATGCACGCTCTCCATAAATACTGTTTTAATGTACAGCATTTTCACTATGTTGATTGAGTCTGTCAAGGCAGCCTGCTCAGGGAGGCTAAGAATCAGCCTGACGACGATCGTTCTGGCTTCAAAAAGCGTAGAACCTGCGGGAAAAGGCGTACTTTTCGGCAGTAGCCAGAAAAACGTACCCTTTCGGGCTCTGAGCTTATTGCGCCCACAGCGTCAACATTACGCGGAGCTTATCTTCTGGCGAGTAAGGGCAAACAGCCCTGATTGCGAAGGTTATTTAGCGACAGGCAGATCGGAATAGCGCGTAGTATAGGCCGGTGACAGCATCTCACGTTTCATTGCCCAGGGCTTCTGGATGCCCTGACCCGCAAACCAGACCTTTCCTTTTCCTGACGCGTTAATGCCGTCGATTGTCGTCATGAGTGCCGTGCTGTTAGCTTTCGGGGCGAAACTGTCAAACAAATTAAGCTGCGCTGTGCCGCGACTAAAAAAGTCAGCCAGCATAATGCCCGCTTTCATGTAACGGTAACCATCGACCCATATACGATCCAGTGATTCCGTAGCGGCACGAATGATGTCACGCGTATCATCAGAAGGTGTCAGTAATTTCACCGATGCTTGATTTCCATAATAAATTTCATTGTCTGCGTGCGGGCTGGTGCGTAGAAAAACGCTAACAAAAGCACACAGCTGGTGTTCGCTACGCAATTTTTCTGCAGCGCGCTCCGCATAGGTGCAGACAGCCTGACGCATATCGGCATACTCGGTAATACGATGTCCAAAAGAGCGGCTGCACATAATCTGTTGCTTATTTGGCGCGAATTCCTCAAGCATCAGACACGGTTCACCACGAAGTTCACGCAACGTTCTTTCCAGAACAACATTGAAATGTTTTTTGATTACCCACGGCGAGCTATTGGCTAAGTCCAGCGCGGTATTGATCCCCATAGCATTCAGTTTTTTGCTGATGCGCCTTCCTACCCCCCATACCTCCTCTACAGGTACGTGCTCTAACAGCTTCCGCTGACGTGATATGTCGGATAAATCAACCACGCCTCCCGTACCTGGCCATCTTTTTGCTGCG
Organism: uncultured Enterobacter sp.; assembly: GCA_946477805.1. GTDB lineage: Bacteria > Pseudomonadota > Gammaproteobacteria > Enterobacterales > Enterobacteriaceae > Enterobacter. The sequence goes on along the minus strand of CAMKZP010000345.1, from coordinate 368 downwards.
TAATTTGCTAATTTTGCTAACGTTTTCGTTTGCGAAGCGCCGATCCCGATCGTGAGCCCGGTATTTTTATAAACCTGGTTTCGCACGGTTCTGCCAAAATCGGTCAGCGACATGCAGCTGGCTACGCCAGATAAGTCGATAAAGGCTTCATCGATTGAATAGATCTCGATGGCTGGCGACATCTCCGTCAGCGTCTGCATAACTCGCGCGCTGAGGTCGGCATAAAGGGCATAGTTTGAGCTGAATACGTGCACTGCGGAGGGGAATGTTTTATTTTTCAATTTAAAAAAAGGCTCTCCCATCGTAATGCCGAGCGCTTTTGCCTCTGCTGAACGCGAAATTACGCAACCGTCGTTGTTAGAGACCAC
>CAMKZP010000344.1 GCA_946477805.1 uncultured Enterobacter sp. | reverse complement strand
GCCTGTCTCGTGGGCTCGGAGATGTGTATAAGAGACAGCAAATTAATGATATATCGTAGCAATATCAAATAGTTAACCCAAAATGCGTTACCGCACTGAATGACAAAACAAACGTAGCCGATCTCTCTAAAATAAACGTTGCTATCATCATTAACTTTATTTATTACCGTCATTCAGCTTTGAATGTCTGTTTATCCCTAATTGAACCGAATGCCGCGCATTCGGTTTTTTTTTACCTTTCTTTACGTTCATCTCTTTTTTCTGTGCTACCGCCGGTAAACAGTAACGACTATTAACTAAATCGTTTTTTTCCTCTTTTCGAAGGATGTATTTAGCCCTGAAACTTAATTTCTTGTTAATTCGTGCTATTTCCCTGCTGTCGTCGCCGATTATATGTACATCTTTATGCCTGGTGTACACCTTTTACCCAGGAAGGAAGCGCGCGTCTGAGCGATGAAAAAGTCCCCTCTTCCGGTATAACGGCGCTGGAAATTCACTTATTACCCTTTATACTGCCCTATCCCCTTAAAGCACGGCCATCACGGGTTAACCTTATCAATGAGTCAGACTGAAACTTCCGCTCCGGGCAAATTCTCCCTCCTTCCGGGGAGCATCACCCGTTTCTTTCTTCTGTTGATCGTTGTGCTACTGGTGACGATGGGGGTGATGGTTCAAAGCGCGGTAAACGCCTGGCTCAAAGACAAGAGCTATCAAATCGTTGATATTACGCACGCCATTCACAAGCGTGTCGATACCTGGCGTTACGCCACCTGGCAGATTTACGACAACATTGCCGCGGCGCCCGCAGCCTCCACCGGTGAAGGCCTTCAGGAGACGCGTCTCAAGCAGGACGTTTACTACCTGGAAAAACCTCAGCGCAAAACCGAAGCGCTGATCTTTGGCTCACACGACAGCGCCACGCTTGAAATGACGCAGCGCATGTCCGCCTATCTGGACACCCTGTGGGGGGCAGAGACGGTGCCGTGGTCGATGTACTACCTGAACGGTCAGGACAACAGCATGATCCTGATCTCTACCCTGCCGTTGAAAGACCTCTCTTCCGGTTTCAAAGAGACGACCGTCGGCAGTATTGTCGATTCCCGCCGGGCAGAAATGCTCCAGCAGGCCAACGCCCTTGACGAGCGTGAAAGCTTCTCGTCGTTACGCCGTCTGGCCTGGCAAAACGGGCACTACTTCACGCTGCGCACCACCTTTAACCAGCCCGGACACCTGGCGACCGTTGTGGCCTTCGACTTGCCCATCAACGACCTGATCCCGCCGGATATGCCGCTGGACAGTTTCCGTCTTGAGCCAGACAACAGCACGCAAAACATGCGCACCCCGCCGGATAAAGAGGGAGCCGAGAGCGTAACCATCTCCTTTAACGGTTCGAAGATTGAGATTGCGTCATCGCTAAACTCTACCGGCATGCGCCTGGTGTGGCAGGTACCGTTTGGGACCCTGCTGCTTGATACCCTGCAAAATATCCTGCTGCCGCTGCTGCTGAATATTGGCCTGCTGGCGCTGGCGCTGTTTGGTTACAGCACGTTTCGCTTCCAGCCGGGACGCCAGAGCGATAGCACCGCGGTATCGACGGGCAACAGTAAAGAGCTGCGCATGCTGCGCGCGCTGAACGAAGAGATCGTTTCCGTCCTGCCGCTCGGGGTGCTGGTTCACGATCAGGAAGCCAACCGCACGGTGATGAGCAATAAAATCGCCGACCACCTGCTGCCGCACCTCAACCTGCAAAACATCACCACCATGGCGGACCAGCACCAGGGAGTTATTCAGGCCACCATAAACAATGAATTGTATGAGATCCGCCAGTTCCGCAGCCAGGTCGCTTCACGCACGCAAATCTTCGTGATCCGCGATCAGGACCGCGAGGTGCTGGTAAATAAAAAGCTTAAGCAGGCGCAGAGGCTTTACGAAAAAAATCAGCAGGGCCGCGCAGCCTTTATGCAGAACATTGGCGATGCCTTTAAGCAGCCGCTGAAAAAACTTGCCGCGCAGGCCGCTGCGCTTAACACGCCAGAAAGCCAGCTGGTGAGCAGCCAGGCCGATTCGCTGGTGCGTCTGGTTGATGAAATCCAGCTGGCAAACATGCTGGAAAATGACATCTGGAAAGGTACGCCGACGCTCTTTTCCATTCAGGATCTGATCGACGAAGTGGTTCCGCAGGTGCTGCCTGTGATCAAGCGCAAAGGCTTACAGCTGCTGATCAACAATAACCTGCCGGCAAACGATGAACGTCATGGCGACCGCGAAGCCCTGCGTCGGATCCTGCTGATGCTGATCCAGTACTCGGTCACCACCACGCAGATCGGCAAGATCACCCTTGAAGTGGGTACCGATGAGTCCACGGAAGATCGTCTGACGTTCCGCATTCTGGATACCGGCGAAGGCGTTACGGTCAGCGAGATCGATAACCTGCACTTCCCGTTCCTGAACGATACCCAAAGTGACTACTATGGCAAGGCGAACGCCCTCACCTTCTGGCTCTGCGACCAGCTGGCGCGCAAGCTGGGTGGACATCTGAACATCAAGGCGCGCGATTCGCTCGGTACACGCTACTCGCTGCACGTAAAAATGGCCGCCAATCCGCAGGAAGAAGATGAAGAACGCCTGCTGGACGACGTCGTGGTGATGGTGGATGTCACATCGAATGAGATCCGCACTATCGTGGTTCGCCAGCTCGAAAACTGGGGCGCGGCGTGCATCACCCCGGATGAAAGGCTGGCGAGTCAAGAATTTGATCTCTTTTTAACTGATAATCCGTCTAATCTTACTGCCTCCGGCTTGCTTTTAAGCGATGATGAGCCAGGCGTGCGAAAAATCGGCCCAGGCCAGATGCGCGTCAACTTTAATATGAGCAATGCGATGCAGGAAGCTGTACTACAACTTATAGAAGAGCAGCTGGCAGAGGAAGAGATAGCGGAGTCACCGTTAGGCGGCAATGAAAATGCCGAGCTCCAGGCCAGCGGCTACTATTCACTCTTTGTTGATACAGTTCCAGATGATGTTAAGCGGTTGTATACTGAGTCCGCTGCGAATGATTTTGCGGCGCTGGCACAGACAGCACACCGGCTTAAAGGGGTGTTTGCCATGCTTAATCTGGTTCCCGGCAAGCAGTTATGTGAAACGCTGGAACATCTAATTCGTGAGAAAGATGCCTCTGGCATTGAAAAATACATCAGCGACATTGACGCTTACGTCAAGAGCTTGCTGTAGCAAGGTAGCCTTATACATGAACAATATGAACGTAATTATTGCCGATGACCATCCGATTGTACTGTTCGGTATTCGCAAATCACTTGAGCAGATCGAGTGGGTGAATGTAGTCGGTGAATTTGAAGACTCTACAGCGCTTATTAATAACCTTCCAAAACTTGACGCACATGTGCTCATTACCGACCTCTCCATGCCTGGAGACAAGTACGGTGACGGGATCACGCTCATCAAGTACATCAAACGCCACTTCCCGGACATCTCGATCATTGTTCTGACCATGAACAACAACCCGGCCATTTTGAGCGCGGTTCTGGATCTGGATATCGAAGGGATTGTGCTGAAACAGGGTGCGCCAACCGACCTGCCTAAAGCGCTGGCAGCGCTGCAGAAAGGTAAGAAATTCACCCCTGAAAGCGTCTCTCGTCTGCTGGAGAAAATCAGCGCGGGCGGCTACGGTGACAAACGCCTGTCGCCAAAAGAGAGTGAAGTTCTGCGTCTGTTCGCCGAAGGTTTCCTGGTCACTGAAATTGCCAAGAAGCTGAACCGCAGCATTAAAACCATCAGCAGCCAGAAGAAATCAGCGATGATGAAGCTGGGGGTGGATAACGATATCGCCCTGCTGAACTATCTCTCCTCCGTTACGCTGAGCGCCACGGACAAGGATTGATTCTGAACGGGCGTGGGGCCTGATGCCCTCACCCCGTTCCTCTTAAAAACGTTAAAGGCCCTTTCGGGCCTTTTTTATATCCGCGTTTTCCTTACGCGATCCGCATAAACCGATAATGTCTGTTTAAGCACGTCGAGTGTGACCGGCTTGGACAAGCAGCTGTCCATGCCTGACTCCAGACAGCGCTGTTTCTCTCCCGCCAGCGCGTTTGCCGTCACGCCGACGACCGGCAGCGTCAGGCCCAGCTGGCGGATACGCTGCGTCAGGCGATAGCCGTCCATATTTGGCATATTCACGTCGCTGAGGACGATATCAATGTGGTTTTTACTCAACACGTTCAGGGCGTCCACGCCGTCGTTGGCCGTTTTACACTGATATCCCAGCGACCCCAGCTGGTCGGCAAGAAGACGACGGTTAATCGGATGGTCGTCCACCACCAGAATCATCATATCGTCGTTCATTGACGCCAGCGCATCCGGAGACGGCAGCGCTGCAGCCCCCTCGCCGTCTTCCAGCGGTACGCTGTAAATACGTGCCAACAGCCCTAACAGCTCATGCGGCGTCGCGACGCTGTGGAC
>CAMKZP010000343.1 GCA_946477805.1 uncultured Enterobacter sp. | reverse complement strand
GTTTCCGGCGGTTTTTTTTCATCTTCATGCTCAATCGTCTTCCGGATCGTCTAGCTCGACCGGCGTCTGGAACTCATCCGGCTTGATGACCAGCAAATCACAGCGCAGGTGGTCAATGACCTGCTCGGCCGTATTGCCGAGGAACGCGGCGGAAATACCGGTGCGCCCAATGGTGCCCAGCACCACAATCCCGGCCTGCAGATGCTCCGTTAAATCCGGGATCACCTCTTCAGGCAGCCCTTTTTCAACGTGGGTCATTTTCTCATCAATGCTGAACTTCTGGCGCAGCGCCTTCATCGCCAGCAGGTGCTGACCACGGATGGCGTCGTTATACACGCTCGGGTCAAACTCCGGCAGCTCAATGGCAATATTGATTGGGGTAACGGGGTAGGCGCCAACCAGGTGCACTTCGGTATGATTAACCTGTTCAGCAAGCTGCAGCGTCTCTTTCACCAGCTTCTCGTTCAGAGAGTTGTGGTAATCCTCTTCGCTCGCCAGGTTCACTGCCACGACGGCCTTACCGCCTTCAGGCCACGGCTGGTCTTTAACCATCCATACCGGGCACGGACATTTGCGCAGAAGGTGCCAGTCTGTAGGGGTGAAAATCACCGATTCCAGCTTGTCGTGCTGGTGCGCCATTTTCAACAGCAGGTCGTGCCCACCGGCAATAACCTCCTGGATAATGGCTTCAAAAGGCCGATTGTGCCAAACCACTTTGATATCGATTGGAATGCCGGCTTCCAGATAAAATTTTGCCTGTTCACGGATCCACGCGGTGCGTTGACCGATCACACCCTGACGCATCGCGGTACGCTCGTCAGGCGACAGAAGGGTGGTCATTTCGTATGAGAAGTCATAGATCGGCAAAAACGCTTTGATTTTGCCACCAATCCGTTGATGTAGATACACAGCACGTCGTAATGCCGGCTGATCGTCCTGATTAGGATCGATAGCCACCAGCATGTTTTGATACTTTGCCATACAGGTCTCCTTACTACTGTCACCACAGTCTGTAAGTAAAAGAGTAACCTATATATCTTGAATGAAACAGGGGGGAAGTTTTTGCCAGATCAATAAATCACGAAAATTTATCGACCTGGCATCAGAAATACGCAGGCTTTATGCAACGTTGCGGGCGTGTCCGGCAAGCACCGCCAGCGCTTCACCGTTTTCGATGGTGATGTATTTACCTTTCACCGCCAGCATGCCGCTTTTCTGGAAACGACCCAGCAGACGGCTGATGGTCTCAACGGTCAGGCCCAGGTAGTTACCGATATCGCCGCGCGTCATGGTCAGACGGAATTCACGCGGGGAGAAACCTCGCTCCGCGAAGCGGCGGGAGAGGTTATAGATAAAGGCCGCCAGGCGTTCTTCCGCGTTCTTCTTGGACAGCAGCAGGATCATGTCCTGATCGCCTTTGATCTCGCCGCTCATCAGACGCATCATCTGCTGGCGCAGGTTTGGCATCTTCCCGGACAGGTCGTCCAGCGTTTCGAACGGAATTTCGCAGACCATTGAGGTTTCCAGCGCCTGCGCAAAGCTCGGGTGGTGGCCCGTACCGATAGCATCGAAGCCCACGAGATCGCCCGCGAGATGGAAGCCGGTGATCTGCTCATCGCCCTGTTCGGTGATGGTGTAGCTTTTAATGGTGCCAGAACGGATAGCATAGAGCGATTTCAGCTCGTCACCCGCTTTAAACAGCGTCTGTCCTTTCTGAATAGGCTTTTTACGCTCGATGATGTTGTCAAGCTGATCGAGTTCATGCTCGTTCAGCGTGAACGGGATACAGAGCTGGCTGATGCTGCAATCCTGACAATGGATTGCACAACCGCCAGACTGAATGCGTCGTATAATTCGCTTTTCCGGGATCATAGGTCTGCTCAAGCCTTAATTGATATTGGTCAATTTTAACATCTTTTTGGCGAGTTCGTAAGCCTGGCAAACGACCATTAGAGACAAGTGGCGACGTGATGCCGCCATCTTCTTGAAATTCCACAGCTTGATTATGGATTTTTAGCCTAACCAATAGAAAATTAAGCACTAAAAGCCTGGGATCTAGAGCAGGAGATAGCCTTCGTGGCGCAGCAACCACTCCTTGCGCGTTACGCCGCCTGCATACCCGGTCATGGTGCCGTTACGGCCAATAACGCGATGGCAGGGCACGACAATGCTGACGGGATTTGACCCGTTTGCAGCACCCACCGCGCGCGCCGCACCGGCGCGCCCCAGCCGTTCGGCAAGCTGGCCGTAGTGCATCACCTGGCCACAGGGAATGCTGCGTAACGCCTGCCACACCTCGCGCTGGAACGGCGTTCCCGCCGTGGCGGTTGGCAGGTCGTTAATGATGCTGAGATGACCTTCGAAGTAGGCCGTCAGTTTATCGCTCAGCCCGCCGGGGTTGGTGGCGCTGACGCGTTCAAAACCCTGCAGGCGATAGTGGATAGCGAGCAGGGCTTCCATGCGATCGCTGTGCTCTTCCCATTCGACGGCGCGCAGGCGGAACTGCTCGTCTGCGATAATCCACAGCGGTCCGAGCGGGGTCGCAATTTTGTCTTCGAGTAATCTCAGCATCGGCATCCCTTTAGTTCAGCTTCGGGTAAATTCCCGGTCCAATCGGCAGGCCGACAAGATACCACGCCACCAGCATCACCAGCCATACCCCTAAAAAGATAAGCGGATACGGCAATACCAGCGAATAGTAGGTACCCAGTTTAGCCTCTGGCCTGTAGCGCTGCAGGAAGCCTAAAAACAGCGGAACAAAGGGTGAAACCGGCGCCAGCGGGATCACAGAGGAGTCCGCGATGCGGAACAGGATCTGGGCAAAAGCCGGGTGGAATCCGAGCATCATGAACATCGGCACAAATATCGGCGCCAGAATCGACCAGATAGCCGACCCGCTGGCAATAAACATGCACAGCAGGGAAGAGAGCAGCGCCAGCCCGACAAACGCCGGTACGCCGCTCAACCCCGCGGCCTCCAGCGCGTCGGTCAGGCCCACGGCCATAAACTTGCCCATGTTGCTCCAGTTAAACATGGCGACGAACTGCGCCAGCGGGAACACCATCACGATAAAACCGGCCATCTCTTTCATCGGCTCGATCATCAGCTGCGGCAAATCCCCCTGACGGCGAATTTTGCCCGTGGCGATGCCGTACGCGAGCGAAACGACAAAGAAAAAGAGGATAATCAGCGGCACAATGCCCTGAATAAACGGCGAGGGCAGAACGGTATGTTTAACCGGATCGCGAAGCACGCCGTTCTCCGGCACCACCATCAGCGCCACCGCGGCGATAAAGACCAGCGAGACGATCCCGGCGACGCGCAGGCCCAGGCGCTGCTCCTGGCTCAGCGTCTCCAGCTTTTCATCGCTGCGGCCTTCCCATTTGCCCAGGCGGGGTTCGACGATTTTATCGGTAATCAGGCCGCCGACCAGGGTCAGAACAACCACCGAGCTGGCCATAAAATACCAGTTGTCGATCACGCTGACATGCACCGCGGCGTCGATGGTTTTCGCCGCCTCGGTGCTGATGCCCGAAAGCAACACGTCGGTGGTGACAATCAGCAGGTTGGCGGTGAAACCGCAGCCCACGCCGGCTATGGCTGACAGCAGGCCCGCCACGGGATGGCGGCCCACGGCGAGGAATATCAGCGCCCCCATCGGCGGCATGATCACCAGCGCGGCATCGGAGGAGATATGGCTGAAGAACGCGATAAACAGCACCATATAGCTGGCGTAACGCGCGCTCACGTGGGAGGCCATTTTCACCATCAGCGCGGGCAGCAGGCCCACGCGTTCCGCCAGACCGGCACCCAGCACCAGCGCCAGAATGGCACCCAGCGGCGCGAAGCCGCTAAAGTTTTTAATCACGTTAGGTAAAAACCAGTGCAGGCCTTCAACGCTGAGCAGGTTTTTCACCGCCACCATGCTGCCGTCGGCGGGGCTGCGCACGCTCACGTCGAAGGCCGACAGCACGGCGGTGGCGATGGCCAGAATCACAATTAAATAGATAAAAAGCAGGAAAGGGTGCGGCACTTTATTGCCGATCCTTTCAACCCAGCCATAGAGCTTACCGGATGGGGAATGCGAAGGTATGGATGACATACTCATGGGCGTTCCTCGGGACTGTTGTGTTGTTGTGTTGTGTTTTTTTATTTTAAAGGTGACGGCGTCACGCCCTGCGGGATCGGACACGCGTACGGTTTTTCGGCTATCTGTTGTTCAAACTCTTCACGGCATTTTTGCAGCAAATCGGCGTCCTGAAGCAGACGTAATGCGGTTGCGCCCATCACTTTACCGGCCAGCAGCATCCCTTTATGGGCAAGGGAGGTGCGCCCCTGGGCGACAAGCTGCCAGGTATGCAGCGGCGTGCCGACGGCAAAGCAGGGGCTAAAGCACTGGGCGACGGGCATCTTCCAGCTGACGTCGCCCACGTCGGTTGACCCCGCCAGCACGTTATCGGTGATGGCGTACGGGGCAACC
>CAMKZP010000342.1 GCA_946477805.1 uncultured Enterobacter sp. | reverse complement strand
AAGACGGCCTGATTGCCGATTCCAGTAAAATGTACCTTATCGGCGACGTCTCGCCGCTGGCCCGTCGGCTGGTGAAGAAAACCTACGAAGCCATGTGGAAGGGGATCAAGGCCGTGAAGCCCGGCGCGACGCTGGGAGACATCGGCCACGCCATTCAGTCATACGTTGAAGGCAACGGCTATAGCGTGGTGCGCGAATACTGCGGCCACGGCGTGGGCAAAGAGATGCACGAAGAGCCGCAGGTGCTGCACTACGGCAAGCCCGGTGAAGGGGCGATGCTGAAAGAAGGCATGGTGTTTACCATTGAGCCGATGGTGAACCAGGGGGACAGCCGCATCAAAACCAAAAAAGACGGCTGGACGGTGGTGACGCGCGATAAAAAACTCTCGGCACAGTGGGAACACACGATTGCCGTCACCGCCGACGGCTTTGAGGTGTTAACGCTGCGCCCGGATGAGACGATCCCCGATTAACCGCCGGGCTTTCAACCTGCCTGGAGAGCGGCTACTATAGCGCGTCTTTTTTCACAGGTACTCTGAATGCGTGTTTTACTGGCCCCCATGGAAGGCGTGCTCGACTCCCTCGTGCGCGAGCTTCTGACCGAGGTAAACGACTACGATCTCTGCGTGACGGAGTTTTTGCGCGTGGTCGATATGCTGTTGCCGGTAAAATCCTTCTACAGGCTCTGCCCGGAGCTGCATAACCAGAGCCGAACCTCCTCCGGCACGCTGGTGCGCATCCAGCTGCTGGGTCAGTATCCCGAATGGCTGGCGGAAAACGCCGCCCGCGCGGTCGAGCTGGGCTCTTACGGGGTCGATCTCAACTGCGGCTGCCCGTCGAAAATGGTCAACGGCAGCGGCGGCGGGGCCACGCTGCTGAAAGATCCGGAACTTATCTACCGCGGCGCAAAGGCGATGCGCGAGGCCGTGCCCGCCCACCTGCCGGTCACGGTCAAAGTGCGTCTGGGTTGGGACAGCGACGCGCGGCGGTTTGAAATTGCCGATGCCGTGCAGCAGGCCGGTGCCTCCGGGCTGGTGGTGCACGGGCGCACGAAAGAGGACGGTTATAAAGCCGACCGCATCAACTGGCAGGCGATTGGCGAGATCCGCAGGCGCCTGACCATTCCGGTGATCGCTAACGGCGAAATCTGGGATTACGAAAGCGCCCAGGCCTGCATGAAAGCGTCCGGGTGCGATGCGGTGATGATCGGCCGCGGCGCGCTGAACGTGCCGAACCTCAGCCGGGTGGTGAAATATAACGAACCGCGCATGCCGTGGGCTGACGTGGTGATGCTGCTGCAAAAATACAGCCGTCTGGAAAAGCAGGGCGATACCGGCTTATATCACGTCGCGCGTATTAAGCAGTGGCTCAGCTATTTGCGAAAAGAATATCGTGAAGCGTTAGGATTATTCCAGGAGATCCGCACGCTGCAGACGTCAGCGGATATTGCGCGAGTGATCCAGTCAAAATAATAAGCGTTAATTTGCTCACATTTTTTTAAAATAGAAAACAGCGCAGGTTCTCAACGCGGCGAGACGGTGTTAAGGTGCCACTGTTTTCACGCAGGATTGTTACTGGATATCAGGCAAAACCTAAGCGCTTCACGGCATTTATCGCTGTGGAGCGCTTAGGTTTTTTTTTGCCTGTCATTTACGCAGGAGAGACATTTGGCCTAACGCTTTTTGCTGGAATAAATAATCAAAACACGACAGGAAATAAAAATATTTCCTGCGACCGGTTACGCACTAAATACTCAGTCACAGGTAACTCAAATGGCATATAAAAATAATCTCTACGCGCTCGCCTTATTAACGCTTTCCCCGCTTTCGATGGCGCAGGACTGGAATGGAACGGTATTAGGTTTTGAAGCTCCGCCGGATCCGGTTCTGGGCGAGATGCTCGGCATACGTAAAATCCTTAACGATAATGGATTTAACTACAATCTTGGCTACCTGAATGAAATCGCCTGGAACGGCGGCGGCTATAACCACGACTCCCACGTGGCGTACATCGACCAGTTTGCGCTGACCTTCAACCAGGATCTGGAGCGCTGGACGGGCATTCCCGACGCGCGTATCGAGGGGAACATCGTCAACCGTAACCACAATGACGACCTCACCACCAAACGCGTGCAGGATCCGCGCGTGAATTTTAACGACCTGACTCAGGAAAGCTGGGGCGGGCAGTCCATCACCCGGCTGGGCTGGCTGACGTTTGCCCGCAGCTTCGACGACCGGCGCCTCACCTGGCGCATCGGGATGATGAACAAAGTGCAAACCTTTGACCAGATTATCCCCTGCGATTTCCAGATGCTCTCCCAGTGCGGCGGGAAATCGGCCAACTCGCTCACCTGGAACAACTGGAACGTACACACCTGGGGCACCACGCTGGCGTATAAGGTGACGCCGACCGTCACCCTGAAAGGCGGCGTGATGGAGCAAAACCCGAACGCGTCCAGCCGCAGCCACGCGTGGAGCTGGTCGACGAAGGGCAGCAAAGGGGTTTTGCTTCCGCTTGAAATTGAAGCGCGTCCGCTGATTAACGGCCTGCCGGGTGCGTATAACCTGGGCGTGGTGTTCACCAACGCGCCGCAAACCGATCTCTATCGCGGGAAGTCCGGCGGGGCGGGGGCCACCGATCCTGAGGGTTTTGCACAGCATAGCCGCACCTGGTTTATGTACGCCGGGCTTAATCAGCAGCTTACGCGGCACGCGGACGATCCGAACCGCGGGCTGAGCACCTCGGTCAGCATGAGCCTTGCCGACCAGCGAAGTAACTATATGCACCAGGTTTACGCCGCCTCGCTGCGCTATCGCGGGCTGTTTGACGCGCGCCCGGAAGACTGGATTGGCTTCGGGCTGACCTGGATTGATATGAGCAGCCAGTACGCCCGCAATCAGCGCTATATGAACAGCCTGAGCGGCGCGTCCGACTATAGCGATCCGGCGTATCATCCGGTGCCGGGCCACTCCCTGAACGGTGAATTTTACTACCGCTTCCGTCCGGTGGCGTGGCTGGAGCTACAGCCGGGCATTCAGTACTGGCACCATCCGGGCGGCGTATCCCGCACCCAGGATGCCTGGGTGACGGAACTCAAAACCGTGGTGAGCTTCTAGCAAGTACGATCTGCGTCACGTTTTTTACTCGTGACGCATTGAGGCTACGAATGAAACTGATAGAGTGCCAGAACTGGATTGTTACTGCTTCGGCAGGCAAAACCTGATTTTCTGGCTTCTGCCGGAGGTCAGGTTTTTTTGTTTCTGGAGTTCCGATGAAAATCGCCAAAATTCTTAATAATAATGTGGTGGTTGTTCTGGACGAGCGCGGGCGCGAGCAGGTGGTGATGGGACGCGGGCTGGCCTTTCAGAAGCGCGTGAATGACGCGCTGGATACCGCGCTGATTGAAAAGGTGTTTGCGCTCCAGAGCGACGAACTGGTGCGTCGGCTGGGCGAACTGCTGAGCCAGATCCCGCTGGAGGTGATGACCACCTGCGACCGTATCATCGGGCTGGCGGCGCAGCGGCTGGGCAAACTGCAGGACAGTTTGTACATCACCTTAACCGACCACTGCTACTTTGCGATTGAACGGCAGAAGAAAGGGCTGGCAATCAAAAACGTGCTGCTGTGGGATATCAAGCGCCTCTATCCGAAGGAGTTTGAGCTGGGGCAGGAGGCGAGGGCCATTATCGCCAGACGCCTGAACGTCGAACTGGCGGAGGACGAAGCGGGGTTTATCGCGCTCCATCTGGTTACCGCGCAGCTGAACAGCGAAATGCCGGAAGTGATGCACGTGACGCGGGTGATGCAGGAGATCCTGCAGCTGGTGAAGTATCAGCTGCAGCTGGAGTACGACGAAGAATCGCTTAGCTATCAGCGTTTTGTCACCCATCTGAAGTTTTTTGCCCAGCGGATGCTGACCCGTACCGTGGTGCAGGATGACGATGTATCGCTGCACACGGCGGTAAAAGACAACTACGCGAAAGCGTGGAAATGCGCCGAGAAAATCGCCCAGCACCTGAATAAAAGCTATCAGCGCGAGCTGACAACCGAAGAAATTATGTTCCTCGCCATTCATATTGAACGGGTGAGAAAAGAGGGGCGGTAAGCCTCAAATCTGGATTGTTACTGCATAACGCAGGCAAAACCTGAGCGCGGCCTCCGAAAGGGGGACGCCCTCGGGTTTTTTTATTTTTATACTCAGTCAACAGGTGCCTGCGGGCATCGGATGTAAGGAAATCGAGATGGAATACCAGGCGTTAGCAAAGGATATTCTTGGCCACGTTGGCGGAAAAGAGAACGTTGTGAGCCTCGTGCACTGCGCGACCCGGCTTCGCTTTAAGCTGAAAGAGAACCAGAAGGCGGACGCCGAAGGGCTAAAGAAAAATCCGGGCGTGATAATGGTGGTCGAAAGCGGCGGCCAGTTCCAGGTGGTGATTGGTAACCACGTGCACGACGTCTGGCAGGCGGTGCGAAATGAGGCCGGGCTCAGCGACGAGGC
>CAMKZP010000341.1 GCA_946477805.1 uncultured Enterobacter sp. | reverse complement strand
CGAGATTTCTGCCTGTCTCGTGGGCTCGGAGATGTGTATAAGAGACAGTTCAATAACGGAGCGGACTTCATACTTCAGATGGATCAAGATAGTACGCCACATGAAGATATGGTTGAACAACTCATGCAATGTTATCAGGATATGAGTGATGAGGGGCTCAATCCTGGGCTTATAGGTGTTCAAGATTACGATAGAGTTACCGGCGAAATAAATCAGGCCCGCGTCAAGAAAGGCATCCCTATTAATGAAAACTATTATGATGTCGATAGCACCCTGAGTTCGGGAAGTCTTATTCCTAAAAAAGCCTGGGAAACTGTAGGTGGAATGAGAGATGATCTTTTTATTGATGCCGTGGATCATGAATACTGTTGGCGATTAAGACATGCCGGATATAAGGTTATTCGTAATAAAAAAGCACTCCTCGCTCACCGGTTAGGGGATGGTCGTTTCAAAATCATGAATTTGGTTTCTGTGGGTATGCCAAGCCCCTTTAGGCATTACTATGCAACGCGTAATATATTTTTATTACTGAAGGAAAAACATGTTCCTCTTTTTTGGAAAATTTCCAGTCTCATAAAGTTATCCGGGAAGGTTGTTTTTTACCCAATATTTTTACCGCAAGGAAAACAAAGATTTTCTTTTTTTGTCAAAGGCATTCGAGATGGGATTGCCGGTAAAAGTGGAATGTTGAAATGATTTCAGTAAACACAGCTTTCAGTGTCTTAATGAGTGTTTACAAAAATGATGATCCCGAACACTTGCGAGTCGCGTTAAACTCTATTTATCACGAACAAACCCTTAAACCCGAACAAGTCGTTATTGTTGCTGACGGAAAATTGACCACAGAACAATTGTCAATTGTCTCTAACTTTGGTGCCACTGTGCCACATAACTTGGTCACTTTTGTAGAGCTTCCGCAAAATGTGGGTTTAGCTGCAGCTTTAAACGAAGGCTTGAAGCATTGTTGCCATGAAATAGTGGCCCGCATGGATGCGGATGACATTGCGTTACCTACTCGGTTCGAAAAACAAATCAATTTCCTGTTGTTAAATCCGCACGTTGACGTGTGTGGAACCCTGATTGATGAAATTGATACCGTTACTGAGGAATATATATCTACCCGTAAGGTTCCTCTGAAACACGAGGATATTAAAGTCTTTGCGCGTAAAAGAAGCGCTGTAAGCCATCCTTCTGTAGTGTTTAAAAAAAGCAGCGTGCTCGCCGTTGGTGGCTATCCTCTTTTCAGGAAATCACAGGATTTCGCGCTCTGGAGTTTATTGCTCGTAAACAATGCTGTCTTTGCTAACATTGATGAAGTTCTGCTCAAAATGCGTACAGGTCGAGACTTAATGACTCGACGCGGCCTGTCATATCTTAAGTACGAATATCAAGTAATGCTTTTTCAATACAAAATTGGTTTTATATCGCTGGCTGAGTTCATCAAATATGCTACGGTGCGAACCGTATTCCGTATCCTGCCAGCGAGTGTAAAAAAAATGCTTTATGCTGCTGTACGAAAAAAACAGGGCTAACGGTTCTGGTTTTACGCACAGAGAACCTATTTCCGGTATAAACAACAGCCAAACTGCTTACATTTTTGCACAAAGGCACCCTGTGTCAAATCAGCCACTACCCATGTTTGTGCTTCCTGAGTTAACATCAGTAATACATTCAAGCCGCGCATAAGTTGCGGCGACCACACCTGACAGGAGTATGTAATGTCCAAACAACAGATCGGCGTTGTCGGTATGGCAGTGATGGGGCGCAACCTGGCGCTCAACATCGAAAGCCGTGGTTATACCGTCTCCGTTTTCAACCGCTCCCGTGATAAGACTGAAGAAGTGATTGCCGAAAACCC
The DNA here is from genome assembly GCA_946477805.1 of uncultured Enterobacter sp. Taxonomy (GTDB): domain Bacteria; phylum Pseudomonadota; class Gammaproteobacteria; order Enterobacterales; family Enterobacteriaceae; genus Enterobacter. The sequence goes on along the minus strand of CAMKZP010000341.1, from coordinate 2,647 downwards.
AGGCAAGAAACTGGTTCCTTTTTATACGGTTAAAGAGTTCGTTGAGTCTCTGGAAACACCTCGTCGTATCCTGTTAATGGTGAAAGCGGGCGCAGGTACCGATGCAGCCATCGACTCCCTGAAACCTTTCCTCGATAAAGGCGACATCATCATTGATGGTGGGAACACCTTCTATCACGACACCATTCGCCGTAACCGTGAACTGTCTGAGGAAGGCTTTAACTTCATTGGTACCGGCGTTTCCGGTGGTGAAGAAGGCGCGCTGAAAGGCCCTTCTATCATGCCTGGCGGTCAGAAAGAGGCCTATGAGCTGGTTGCCCCGATTCTCACCAAAATTGCAGCCGTTGCTGAAGACGGTGAGCCGTGCGTAACTTATATTGGTGCTGACGGTGCGGGCCACTATGTGAAGATGGTTCACAACGGTATTGAATACGGCGACATGCAGCTGATTGCTGAAGCCTATTCTCTGCTGAAAGGCGGTCTAAATCTCACCAATGAAGAGCTGGCTGAAACCTTCACCGAGTGGAACAAAGGCGAGCTGAACAGCTACCTGATCGACATCACCAAAGACATCTTCACTAAAAAAGATGAAGAAGGTAAATACCTGGTTGATGTGATTTTGGATGAAGCAGCAAATAAAGGTACCGGCAAATGGACCAGCCAGAGTTCTCTGGATCTCGGCGAGCCGCTGTCTCTGATCACTGAATCCGTATTCGCGCGCTATATCTCTTCTCTGAAAGAGCAGCGCGTTGCGGCCTCTAAAGTGCTGTCTGGCCCGCAGGCTAAACCTGCCGGTGATAAAGCCGAATTCGTTGAGAAAGTACGTCGTGCGCTGTATCTCGGTAAAATCGTCTCCTATGCACAGGGCTTCTCCCAGCTGCGTGCGGCTTCCGACGAGAACAACTGGGACCTGAACTACGGTGAAATCGCGAAGATCTTCCGCGCGGGCTGCATCATTCGTGCTCAGTTCCTGCAGAAAATCACCGATGCCTATGCTGAAAATGCAGGCATTGCGAACCTTCTGCTGGCACCGTACTTCAAGAAAATTGCTGACGAATACCAGCAGGCGCTGCGTGACGTTGTTGCTTACGCCGTGCAGAACGGTATTCCGGTTCCGACTTTCTCCGCTGCAGTGGCGTATTACGACAGCTATCGTGCTGCCGTTCTGCCTGCAAACCTGATTCAGGCTCAGCGTGACTACTTCGGTGCGCATACCTACAAACGTACTGACAAAGAAGGTGTGTTCCACACCGAATGGCTGGATTAATCTGATTTAAGTCAGTCTGATAGATAAGCCCGGTGAAAATCACCGGGTTTTTTTTATCGCGCTTAGCCCCATCCTGGCTCGCTTTGCCCAGCTAGCGTCTTTTAACCCCGCATAAACCACTGCATTTTATCGATTCCGCAGCCCGGCTTTCGCCTTGACAGCCGCTCAACATAAGAGGTAAAAACCTCAACAGTTGTTTATTGCGCTGGCGTTCTGACGCCTCCAGAAACTTAAACGTGAAGAAGTTGAACGAATGAAAATAACTATCTCCGGAACAGGCTACGTAGGCCTATCAAACGGCATTCTGATTGCTCAGAACCATGAAGTGGTTGCGCTGGATATCGTTCAGTCCAAAGTGGACATGCTCAATAAAAAGCAATCACCGATTGCTGATAAAGAGATCGAGGAGTATCTGTCTAACAAGCCGCTGAACTTCCGCGCCACAACGGACAAAGAAGATGCCTATCGTGACGCAGACTTCGTTATCATCGCCACGCCAACGGATTACGATCCTAAAACCAACTACTTCAACACCTCTACCGTAGAAGCGGTTATCAAAGACGTTGTCGCAATCAACCCGAATGCGGTAATGATCATCAAGTCAACGATTCCGGTCGGTTTCACCAAATCCATTAAAGAAGAGTTGGGTATTGATAATGTCTTCTTCTCGCCAGAGTTTCTGCGCGAGGGCAGGGCGTTATACGATAACCTGCACCCGTCCCGTATCGTGATTGGCGAGCGCTCCGAACGTGCCGAACGTTTTGCCGCGCTTCTGCAGGAAGGCGCGCTCAAGAAAGATATCCCGGTGCTGTTTACGGATTCCACGGAAGCGGAGGCGATTAAGCTATTTGCTAACACCTATCTGGCAATGCGCGTCGCCTACTTTAATGAGCTGGACAGCTACGCCGAGAGCCTGGGCCTGAATACCCGCCAGATTATTGAAGGGGTGTGCCTCGACCCGCGCATTGGCAACCATTACAACAACCCGTCGTTTGGCTACGGCGGTTACTGCCTGCCAAAAGATACCAAGCAGCTGCTGGCGAACTATCAGGCCGTGCCAAATAACCTGATTTCCGCAATTGTTGACGCCAACCGCACGCGTAAAGATTTTATCTCTGATTCCATTCTGGCGCGTCAGCCTAAAGTGGTGGGCGTGTATCGCCTGATCATGAAGAGCGGCTCTGATAACTTCCGCGCCTCTTCTATTCAGGGGATCATGAAGCGTATTAAGGCGAAAGGCGTTCAGGTTATTATCTATGAACCAGCGATGCAGGAAGACGAGTTCTTCCACTCGCGCGTCGTTCGCGATCTGGATGCCTTCAAGAAAGAAGCCGATGTGATCATCTCAAACCGTATGGCGGAAGAGCTGGGAGACGTGGC
>CAMKZP010000340.1 GCA_946477805.1 uncultured Enterobacter sp. | reverse complement strand
GCACAATGATTGACCGATAAAAAGAAACATAAGGAGATAAAATACATATATCATAAAACCAATAACATACTTCTTATAGTGAGGTAACGAAAAACAAACCCACATAAACAGGCATACTGTTGATACACCGCAGAAAACCAACATAGCAGGAAGAGCCAATTGCCACAACTTAATCGTCAACAGACGTGAAAGTCTATACAAGCGCCCTCTATATTTTTTAAGTGAAATGAAGCGAAACAATATTACGACTAAGAGCATAAACAGAAGGACTAAAAAAGGCCCAAAGACAATATAGCTTACCAATGTTTCAGCAAATAAATCGCCCTTTAATCCAAATGGAAGATTATCTTCAACCAGAATCATTATGGCGATAAACATGCCTACAGCATAATAGAAAAACAATGCATCTCTTTCGAGAGAAATCCCCCACCGCAAATGCTTAGCCATCTCAGTAAGATGTTTGCTTAAGGATAATTTACATGAACGCCCTTTTTCCATCATTTGTTTACAATAGTTTTTCGCCACCATGATGGCATCATGTCGTCGAAGGCGTGATGTTCCGGGGCAAACTCCGGCTGATCTGGTTCATCAAACACGCCGGAAAAGAGCGCGATGGTGGGTGAGTCATCAATCGCGCCGATTGAGCTGCCGCATTTGGCGCAAAACGCCCGGCTGGAGTAGTCAGACGATCGCCAGGTCGCCGGACGGCCATCCGGACCTGTCCACTGCACCTTTTCCGCCGGGAACTCAATCCACACGACAGTGTGGGCGCCGGTGTGTTTCTGGCAAATATCACAGGAGCATGTGTGAACATTGCCCCCATTCGTAGCTGTAAAGCGAACCGCACCGCATAAACATCCTCCAGAAATGACCTTTTCCATGCCGCTGTCCTGAGTTGTTTAAAATCCCATCAGAACATAACACATTATTTTCGCACAGCCAGCGCCTTACTGCGGCGCTACGCCATCACTGGTATGGAGCATAGCGCGCGGTGGAATGCACTGGCTAAAGCGCGATCATCCCCTCCTCCGTTCTCAGCCAGCGCGGCATTTTTAGCGTATCGGCATAGTAGCTCACCAGTTCAAACAGCAGATCCTGCATCACACGTTCGGCATCTGCCGCCAGTGCCCCACTAATGAACAGCTGAGTCAGCGTCTGGCAGTAACGGCCCAGTTGATCGGCTTCCGGTTCGAATGCGGGCAGGCGAGTGGGAGGCTCATCGACGGTCAGGCACTCTTTTAATTGCTCGGGGACAGGCTCTAGCAGCGTGGGCTGTAACAGCGCCAGACAGGTCGCGAGTCGTCCGCACAGGGCGAGCTTTGTGGTGGGGTCATCGCACTCCACCAGCGCGTCAACAAAACGCTCGCAGTTATCCGCCAGTTCAGTGAAATCGGTGTTGTGGGACAACGGCAATGTGAATAACAGGTGAGTCTGGGTTGGGGTCGTAGCCATAGTGGCAGCCTCCAGTATGTAGTGTTTAACCGCCACCGGAGAGGCTAATCTCGCGGGTGGCAGAACCGGGCGGAGTTAGCCTTACCGGTCATACTGGACACCGGCGCATCTTACGATGCCCCCGCCCGGCCCACCATTGAGGTGTAACCGTTCGCACGACATATTAAATACATGTCGCCAGTATGAAGTCCAGGAGGCTAATCCCGGCGCCTGATTTTGCAGGCGCGGCAAAACGATACTGCTATATCCCTTTTCTAACAAGGGCCATTATCTGAAGGCGCCTCGCATTTATTGGTAAATCCTCAAATCAGTTCTATAGTCGTCACAGTTTCTTCGCTATCAGGACTCACTATGCGCTTTAATGGACTGACCAAAGGTTTCTTCATTTTGATTCTCGCCCTCGTTACCTGGGCCTTCTTCGACGTGCTGTCGCCCTACTTCTCCGCGATTTTATGGGCCGCCATTCTGACCATCATCTTTAACCCGGTAAAAAATAAGCTGCGAACGGCGCTGGGCGAGCGCAACGGGCTGGCGTCGTTTCTGACGCTCTGCATCATCTGCCTGATCGTTTTCATTCCGCTGATGGTGATCCTCTCTTCACTCGCCATTGAGCTGAACGTGGTGTACACCAAGCTGCAGCAGAACAACACCCAGTTCCCGGAAGTGGTCGCGGGGATCTTCAACCGCCTGCCCGACTGGGCCAGCGGCTTCCTGGCGGATCACAACCTCACCAACGCCGAGCAGATCCAGAAAAAGCTCTCCGACGTGGCGCTACAGGGCGGGCAGTATCTGGCGGGCAGCGCGTTCCTGATCGGAAAAGGCACCTTCGGGTTTGCCATCAGCTTCGGCATCATGCTCTATCTGCTGTTCTTCCTGCTGAAAGACGGGCCCTATCTGGTGCGCCAGATCCTCGACTCGCTGCCGCTGTCTGACTTCGCTAAGCAGCACCTGTTCGCCAAGTTCGTCGGCGTATCCCGCGCGACGGTAAAAGGCACGGCAGTGGTAGCGGTGGTTCAGGGCACGCTCGGCGGCATCGCGTTTGCGATTGTCGGCATCGACGGCAGCGTACTCTGGGGCGCGCTAATGGCGTTCCTCTCCCTGGTGCCCGCCGTCGGTTCGGCGATTGTCTGGGTGCCCGCCGCGATCTTCCTCTTCGCCACCCACCAGCTGTGGCAGGGGCTGTTTATCGTCGGCTTCTTCGTGATTATCGTCGGGCTGGTGGATAACATCCTGCGCCCGCTTTTGGTCGGCAAAGACACCAAAATGCCGGACTACCTGATTCTGATCTCAACCCTCGGCGGGATGGAGCTGTACGGGATCAACGGTTTTGTGATTGGGCCACTGATTGCCGCGCTGTTTATCGCCTGCTGGAACCTGTTCTCCGGCCGCGATCACGCAGGTAACGCCGAGGAGCTGGACGCAGACTTCATCGAAGAGGGAAAAACTCCGCCAGATCTGTGAGTTATCCCCTCCTTCCGGGCGGCCTCGTGCCGCCTTTTTTTTCACGCGAAATCAAACGTTTTCTATAATTTGAAAGAACGCTCTCCCACTTTTGCCGCAGAAGGATCCCACAGGTGCGAATCGCCACGATTACAAACTGGGCCTACGGTGCCACGGTGTGCCTGACCCTCGCCTCTGGCATCGTCATGCTGATGGCCTCCCGCGCCGATGACGTTGAGCGTCAGGCCGTTAAGCAACGGCAGGTGTTCGATCAGCTGACCGAGGAGGTCGAGACGGACGCCTGGATGCTCTCTGACTTGGCGCGCCTGTTCGTTATCAAAAAAGAGCCCTCTGTTCTGGAAGAGTATCAGCAGAAAGAGAGGGAGCTAAAAAACGTTGAACATCGCATGACGCAGCTAAAAGACAACGGCGCGTCCGGCGAAGAGCTGCTGCTGCTTCAGGAAGGATTGAAAATCATTGATGAACTGCAGGATGAGCAGAAAACCGCACTGGACAGCACGGCGCGAGGAGAAGATCGGCAGGCCGTGGCCCTGCTCTTTGGCACTTATTATGAACAAGAGCTCGATCGCGCGCAGATTCAGCGCGACCATTTGCACCAGATGCTCGACAAGCGCATCATCGCCGACGTGCAGGCCGCAACGAAAACCTCGAAAACCCTGCGCACCGCGTCTGAGGTGATGGTCGGCCTGACCGCCCTGCTCTTCCTGTTCGTGATGGGCTTTATTCTCAAGCGCCGCGTGCTGCATCCGGTGGTGCGGCTGAGCGACGTGGTTCATCGCCTGGCGTCGCAGGATTACGCCGTCGAAACCCCGAATTTCACCCAGATTGACGAAATTGGCGACATGGCGCAGGCCATTCGCATCTTCCGGGAAAACGGCCTCGCGCGGCAGCGGCTGGAAAAAGAGCGCGACGCCGACTGGGCTGTCCGCGAGCTGCTGGCGCGCATGACCCAGCGGCTGCAGGGCTGCGAAAACATCGCCGACGTGATTAACGTGGCCGAGCTGTTCGCCCCAAATATTGCGCCCGGCGTCTCGGGGCGCCTGTATATTCTCGATCGCGAGGCGTGGGAGATGCGCTGCGCGGCCGAATGGCTCTCTCCCGAGGGTGAGAAAGAACCGTTTCACCCGGACGCGTGCTGGGCGGTCCGCCGCGGGCAGAGCCACCCGCCGGTCAGCGGCGAGCCGGATATTTCCTGTTATCACCTGCCTGACTCGCAGGATCGCCGGTCGCTGTGCGTGCCCCTAATTGCCCAGGGCGAAGCCATCGGCCTGCTCTCTTTCCAGAACATCACGCCCGAAGCCGCGCCGTCCCGCGCCTATCTTGAGCTAATGGCCGAGGCGCTGGGCCTGGCCCTCGCCAACCAGCGGCTGCGCGATGCCCTGCTGGAAAAAGCCCTTTTCGACCCGCTGACCGGCCTGCGTAATCGTCATCATCTGGAAGATTCCCTGCGCACGCAGCTGGCGCAGGCCGCGCGCAGCGAGGAGCCGGTCAGCTGCCTGATGATCGACATCGATCACTTCAAGAGCATTAACGACCGCTTTGGCCACGAGGCCGGTGATCAGGTGATTAAAAGCGTCGCAGCTGTCATCCAGCGTGCGGTGCAGGATACCGG
>CAMKZP010000339.1 GCA_946477805.1 uncultured Enterobacter sp. | reverse complement strand
CTGCTGGAAGCGCGCAGCCAGGTGCTAAGCCTGATGAGCACGCTGCAGATCCAGGGTCGCCAGGAGGCGCTCAGCGCCCGCACCCGCGAGCTGTACCAGCAGCAGTATCTCGACCTCGGCTCCCGCCCGCTGCTCGATGTCCTCAACGCCGAGCAGGAGGTCTACCAGGCCCGCTTCACCCAGCAGCAAACCGCCGGGCAGCTGCATCAGCTTGAGCTGAACTGCCTGTACAACACAGGGCGTCTGCGCCACGCGTTCGACCTTGAAAACCGCACCATCCAGACCGTGGAGATCCAGCCATGAAGCAACGCGATATCCCGCAGGGTGAAACAATGACGGATGAGGCGCTTGAGCAATGGGCGCAGGCGTTTGGCTACGTCGCCACGCGCTATCGCGTCGCCTGCTCGCCCGGCGCGCTGATGGCTGGCGCGCCGTGGCTGAAAGGCAAACCGATGGTGCCCGCCCTCACCCAGCTCGCCCGCGAGGCGGGGCTCTCTTTTCAGCTGCTGACCGCCAATCAGCAGTCGATCAACAGCTGGCGCCTGCCGGTCGTGGTGGAGCTGAGCGAGGGCAAAATCGGCGTGATTGAACATTTCGACGGTGAAGACACCCTTGAGGTCAGCTTCTTCGATGACAAAACGCACACCAACCGCCTGTCGATGAGCGCCATGCTGCCCGCTATCCGCCACGTGATCGCCCTGCGGCCGCTGGCGGCGCTGAAAGACAGCCGCGTGGATGCCTACATCTCAAAATATCGCCCGGACTGGCTCTACCGCCTGGTGATGCGCGACCTGCGCCCCTACAGCTGGGTGATGCTCGCGGCGCTGTTTATCAACGTGCTGTCGCTCTCCGGGATCGTCTTTTCCATGCAGGTCTATGACCGGGTGATCCCCGCCCAGTCTTATCCGACGCTCTACGTCCTGACCATCGGGGTGCTGATCGCCACGCTGTTTGGCTTCGTGGTGCGCGTGGCGCGCGGCCACATTATGGATCTGCTGGGCAAGCGCTCGGACCTGCGCGTGTCGGATCGCGTTTTCGGCCACGCCCTGCGCCTGCGCAACAGCGCCATTCCCCGCTCCACCGGCAGCTTTATCTCCCAGCTGCGCGAGCTGGAGCAGATCCGCGAGATGGTCACCTCCTCCACGATTTCAACGATTGTCGATCTGCCGTTCTTCCTGCTGTTCGTGGTGGTGCTGGCGATCATCGCCCCGCAGCTGGCGTGGATCGCTCCGGTCGCGGCGGTCATCATGGTGCTGCCCGGCCTGCTGCTGCAAAAGAAGCTGGCCGAGCTGGCGAAGCAGTCTGCGCATGAATCCACCCTGCGCAACGCGGTGCTGGTGGAAAGCGTGCAGGGGCTGGAGGACATCAAGCTGATGCAGGCGGAAAACCGCTTTTTGCAGCAGTGGAACAGCTATATCCAGATCACCGCCGAATCCGGCCTGCGCACCCGCGAGCTGACGCAGAACCTGATCAGCTGGGGGATAACCATCCAGAGCCTCGTCTATGCCGCCGTCATCGTGGTGGGCGCGCCGAGGGCACCCTGACCACCGGTTCGGTGGTGGCCGCCTCCATGCTCGCCTCGCGCATGATCGCCCCGATGGCGACCCTGTGCGGCGTGCTCGCCCGCTGGCAGCAGGTGAAAGCAGCGAAAGAGGGGCTGGACAGCATCATGCAGCTGCCCACTGAGAACCAGCGCGAAGAGACGCCGATCCGCCAGGACGTGCTGCGCGGCCACTATCTTTTCGAGCAGGCGCAGTTTCGCTATCACCCGGACGATCCGCGCATGGCGCTGCGCATCAACCGCCTGGAAATTAAGCCCGGCGAAAAAGTGGCGATCCTCGGGCGCAACGGCGCGGGCAAATCGACGCTGCTGCAGGCGATGGCGGGCGGCATGGATCTGGCGGGCGGCGAGCTGCGGCTCGACAACTTCAGCCTGCCGCACCTGGACGTGGCGGACGTGCGGCGCAACGTCGGCTTTATGACCCAGAACGCGCGGCTGTTTTACGGCACCCTGCGCGAGAACATCACGCTCGGCACGCCGCGCGCCACCGACGAGGAGATTTTTGAGGTGCTGGAGATGTGCGGCGCGGCGGCCTTCGTGCAGAAGCTGCCGAAGGGGCTGGACTACCCGATTATGGAGAACGGCGTGGGGCTTTCGGGCGGCCAGCGGCAGTCCATTCTGCTGGCGCGTATGCTGCTGCGGGACCCTAACATCGTGCTGATGGACGAGCCAACCGCCTCTCTTGATGAGCACACCGAACGGGAGTTTATACAGCGTCTGGGGGCCTGGCTTGGCAACCGCACGCTCATCGTCGCCACGCACCGCGTGCCGGTGCTGGAGCTGGTCGAGCGCGTCGTGGTGCTGAAAGAGGGGATGCTGGTGATGGACGCGCCGAAGGCGCAGGCGCTGAACAACAGCCGCATGCAGCAACAGCAGCAGCAGGCAACCGGACGGGAGTGGAAAAATGAAAATCAGTCAGCGTGACGTTGCCGCAATGGAAGACCTGGACAACGCTCTCGACTCCGAAAGCGGCTACACCGGCGCCAGGCGAATCGTGATCTTCTCTCTGCTGCTGTTTATCGTCGTCGGGATCTGGGCGTGGTTCGGCGTGCTGGACGAGGTCTCAACCGGAACCGGGAAGGTGATCCCCAGCTCGCGCGAGCAGGTGTTACAGTCTCTTGACGGTGGGATCCTCACCGAGCTGAACGTGCACGAGGGCGATCAGGTGCAGGCCGGGCAGGTTCTGGCGAAGCTCGATCCGACCCGTTCTGAATCGAACGTCGGTGAAAGCGCCGCGCGCTACCGGGCCTCGCTGGCCTCCAGCGCGCGTCTCTATGCCGAAGTTAACGATCTGCCGCTGAAGTTCCCGCCCTCGCTTGCGAAATGGACGGAGCTGACCGGGGCCGAAACGCGCCTGTACAACTCCCGCCGCGCGCAGCTTGAGGATACCCAGCGCGAGCTGCGCTCGGCGCTGGCGCTCGCCAACAAAGAGCTGGCGATCACCCAGCGGCTGGTGAAAACCGGCGCCGCCAGCCACGTGGAAGTGCTGCGCCTGCAGCGGCAAAAGAGCGACCTGGAACTGAAGCTCACCGACGTGCGCTCGCAGTATTACGTACAGGCCCGCGAGGCGTTGTCCAAGGCCAATGCGGAAGTAGACATGGTGTCCGCCATCCTGAAGGGGCGCGAGGATTCCGTGAACCGGCTGACGGTAAAATCCCCGGTGCGCGGCATCGTAAAAAATATCAAAGTCACCACCATCGGCGGCGTCATCCCGCCCAACGGCGAGCTGATGGAGATTGTGCCGGTGGACGACCACCTGCTGATTGAAACCCGCCTGTCGCCGCGCGACATCGCTTTTATTCATCCCAATCAGGAAGCGCTGGTCAAAATCACCGCCTACGATTACGCCATCTACGGCGGGCTGCACGGCGTGGTGGAAACCATTTCGCCGGACACCATTCAGGACGAAGCCAAGCCGGAAGTGTTCTACTACCGGGTATTTATCCGGACCAGCCAGGATTACCTGATGAACAAAGCGGGACGGCATTTTTCGATTGTGCCGGGGATGATCGCGACGGTGGATATCAAGACCGGAGAGAAAACGGTGCTGGACTATATGATCAAACCGTTTAACCGGGCGAAAGAGGCGTTGCGTGAGCGGTAAGTAAACGCCGGGCAGGAGCTGCGCCTTGCCCGGCCTGCCTGGTGGTGTAGGCCCGCGCAAGCGCAGCGCCGCCGGGCTCAAAATGCCTGCAACCTGTCCTTACTGGAATCCGCCTCGAAGAATTATCTTCTCATCTCACCCTTTGCTTTTCTCAAGCCATCCTCCGGGTCATATTGTCTTTGCGCCAAAAAAAACGCACTTGCGCACAGTGCAAGAGTGCATTACTATCCTTCTCAGCTTCATGGATCGGAGCTCACACGTTTTATGATTAATCATTTTCGCGATCGATGGCTGATGGAATTTTTCCTTTATGGAAAATCAAGTAACGTAATCCCATCAAGCCTTGAATCAGCCCTGGCGAGGAAGCTCGATATCATCAATGCAGCAACCTCTTATCAGGATCTGCGATCCCCGCCGGGAAATATGTACGAATCGTTGAATCCTCCACTTGAGGGGTTTTCCTCAATTCGCGTGAACAGGCAATACAGGTTGGTATTCAGGTGGTCAGAGGGCAACGCAGACGATCTTTACCTCTGTCCCCACAAATACGTACCGTACAAATGAGGTATCACCTATGACCCTTCATCAGGCTCTTCGCAAACCTACCACGCCGGGCGACGTGTTGCAGTATGAGTATCTTGAGCCGCTCAACCTGAAAATTAGCGATCTCGCAGACATGCTCAATGTGCACCGGAATACCGTCAGTGCTCTCGTGAATAACAACCGAAAACTGACTGCTGATATGGCTATCAGACTGGCAAAGGCGTTTGATACCACCATTGAGTTCTGGCTGAATCTGCAGCTGAACGTAGACATTTGGGAAGCGCAGACTAATTCACGGACGCAGGAAGAGTTAAGCCGTATAAAAAC
>CAMKZP010000338.1 GCA_946477805.1 uncultured Enterobacter sp. | reverse complement strand
CTCTTAATGCTTTAAATAAGGCGTTTCGACGCGGTCAAGAAACAGCGTGGCGGCAAGCAGGTCGGCAGCGCCGCCCGGTGAGGCGTTGAGCGAGAGCATCTGACGGTCCAGGTGCGCCAGCGCCTGCTGCCCCGCAGCCGTTGCGCAGCCTCCGACGTCCAGCACCGCGCGGGCGCCGTTCTGCATGGCGTCCAGCCCCTCCATTCCGGCGCGCGACAGCACGCAGGTATCGGTCAGCGAGGTCATGATCGCCATCAGCGCGTCGAGCCTGGCCTGCGCTTCGCTGCTGCCGTTCATTCGGCTGAGACGCAGCTGCGGCAGCGCGCGCTGCATAACGTGCGGAAACGCCTGCTGCGCTTCTTCTCTGGCGCCCGGCACGCGGTAGCGGTGCGTGGCGCGCAGGCCCTTGCTGAACACTTTCGGCGCCGCGTCGTCCGGGAGTTTTGCCAGCCGGGCGGCGGCGTTCGCGACGGCTTGTGCGTTCGCCTCTCCGCCCAGCATGGCGACTGCGCTTACCAGCAGCCCCAGCGCCCAAATTGCGCCGCGGTGGGTGTTCACACCGTCGGTGGCCGCCATCATCTGCCGCTCGCCCTCGCGGCCAAGACGGCCAACGGTTTGCCTGAGCGCAATGTCTGCCGGACGCTGCCAGCTCTGCTGCGCCAGCGCCTGAAACGTCGGGGTCAGGCTGCGCGCGGAGCGCTCCATCAGCGCGAGCGATAAATCGTGGTGCGCGCCGTTCCCCCGGCTGTCCACCAGACCGGGTTTCGGGCTCAGTCGCGCTTCGTCAATCAGACACTGCGTGGCGGTTCGCGCCAGCCATTCGGCACCGCCTTCAACCTGAATCTGGGGCAGAAGTTTCATTACCAGCTCCGGAATTTCGCAGGTGGGTTGTACAGACCGCCGGACCACTCTACGAGGTCAGACACGCTGCCCGCCGCCAGTAGAGAGCGGGTGGCGTCGGTGCGGCGAATGCCCATATCTTCCGGATACACCACTTTGCCGCTCTGGCGCAGTTCCGCCACGCGTCTGGCGTCAACGCCCAGGCCGATGTCGGTAATACCCGCGACGGCGGCGACCATGGCGCGACGCTCTTCCAGATCTTTCGCGCGATAGAGGTAAGCAATCCCCTCTTCCGTCAGCACGTGGGTCACGTCATCGCCATAAATCATCACCGGCGCCAGCGGCATCCCGGAGGCTTTCGCGACGTCAACCGCATCCAGTTTCTCCACGAAGGTCGGCTTCACGCCCGCCTGGAAGGTTTCCACCATCTGCACGACGAGTTTTTTACCGCGCTGCATAGGGTCAGGCTCGGTGATCATGTTCAGCCAGGCCGGGGTAGCATGACGACGGCCGTGCGGATCGTGGCCCATGTTTGGCGCCCCGCCGAAGCCGGAAAGACGGCCGCGGGTCACGGTGGAGGAGTTAGCGTAGCCGTCAACCTGCAGCGTAGAGCCGATGAACATATCCACCGCGTACTGGCCTGCCAGCTGGCAGAAGGCGCGGTTGGAACGCATGGAGCCGTCGGCACCGGTAAAGAACACGTCCGGACGGGCGCGGATGTACTCTTCCATCCCCAGCTCGCCGCCGAAGCAGTGCACGCTTTCCACCCAGCCGCTTTCAATCGCCGGGATCAGCGTTGGATGCGGGTTCAGCGTCCAGTGTTTACAGATTTTGCCCTTGAGGCCGAGCTGTTCGCCGTAGGTAGGCAGCAGCAGCTCGATTGCCGCGGTGTTAAAGCCGATCCCGTGGTTCAGGGACTGCACCTGGTGCTCCGCGTAGATGCCTTTGATCGCCATCATCGCCATCAGGATATGCTCCTGCTTGATCAGGCGCGGGTCGCGGGTAAACAGCGGTTCGATAAAGAACGGCTTGTCGGCAACGACCACGTAGTCTACCCAGGAGCCCGGAATATCGACGCGTGGCAGGTCGCATTCATCGTCCACCAGCTCGTTCACCTGTGCGATGACGATGCCGTCGTGGAACGCGGCGGCTTCCACCAGCGCGGGGGTATCTTCGGTACTCGCCCCGGTGTAGAGGTTGCCTTTGCGGTCCGCTTTAAAGCCGGCAATCAGCGCCACGTTTGGCGAGAGGTCGACGTAGAGGCGGGAATAGAGTTCGATATAGGTGTGAATGGCGCCGATTTCGAGCTGTCCGTCCTCCAGCAGCTGTGAAATACGCAGGCTCTGCGTCCCGGAGAAGGAGAAGTCCAGCTTGCGGGCGATGCCTTTCTCAAAGATGTCCAGATGCTCGCTGCGGCCCACGCTCGGCATGATCATATGCAGATCGTGGACGACTTGCGGGTTCACCTCCGCCAGCGAACGGGAAAGAAAATCCGCCTGCTTCTGGTTGTTGCCTTCCAGAACGACTTTGTCGCCCGGTGCGATCAGTTTTTCCAGCATGGCGACAAGATCGCCGGTTGGCAGTACTTTGCCCTGCACCGGCACGGACGCCAGACGACGCGCTTTCTCGCTGCGTCGGGTGTTCCATTGCCGGGTGGGTGTTTGCCCAGATAACATTATTAACCTCCTGATTCAGCACATCATTCTGATTTGCCTAACGTTGAGTAAAGTCTGCTCTCTGGCGAGAAAGGCATCAATTAAGCGTAGAGCGGAATCATTAGCCTGAGAGTAATAATCAAGGTAAAGATTTGTGATCGGGATCAGTTCATGTTTCGGAAATCCAGGCTAAACGGGGTACAATTCGGAAAGAATCGTAAATAACAGATAAGAATTAGCATCGCCGTTATGACCCAAATCATTCCATCAGACTTCGACATTGCCGCCGAAGAGAGCGCCGAATTCGTGCCCATGCGCGGCGTGGCTAACCCCCACCTGCAAACCATGCTGCCGCGCCTGATCCGCCGCAAGGTGCAGTTCACCCCGCACTGGCAGCGGCTGGATTTGCCGGACGGCGACTTTTTGGATCTCGCCTGGAGCGAAGCGCCGGAGCAGGCCCGACACAAACCGCGTCTGGTGGTCTTTCACGGTCTGGAAGGCAGCCTGCACAGCCCCTACGCCCACGGCCTGATCCAGGCGGCGAAGGCCCGCGGCTGGCTTGGCGTGGTCATGCATTTTCGCGGCTGCAGCGGCGAGCCCAATCGTCAGAAGCGGATTTACCACTCCGGTGAAACCGAGGACGGCACCTGGTTTTTGCACTGGCTGCGCGACAGTTTTGGCTCCGTGCCAACGGCCGCTGTGGGGTATTCGCTCGGCGGTAACATGCTGGCCTGCCTGCTGGCGAAAGAGGGTGATGCCGCCCCGCTGGATGCGGCGGTGATTGTCTCCGCGCCGTTTATGCTGGAGCAGTGCAGCTACCATATGGAGAAAGGCTTTTCCCGGGTCTATCAGCGCTACCTGCTTAACCTGCTGAAGGCCAACGCCGCGCGCAAGCTCAAGGCTTACCCGGACACGCTCCCCGTCAGCCTGCAGCAGCTCAAGCGCGTGAAGCGCCTGCGCGAGTTTGATGATTTGATCACCTCGAAGATCCACGGTTTTGCGGATGCGATTGACTATTACCGCCAGTGCAGCGCCATGCCGCTGCTGAATCACATCACCGCGCCGACGCTTATCATCCACGCGAAAGATGACCCGTTTATGGATCATCACTCCATTCCGTCACCGGACCATTTACCGGCCAACGTGCAGTATCAGCTCACCGAGTACGGCGGGCACGTTGGCTTTGTTGGCGGTACGCTGCGCAGACCCAAAATGTGGCTGGAAACGCGCATTCCCGACTGGCTCACCTCTTTTCTGGACGCTAAAAAATGATTATCCCCTGGCAGGCTCTCTCTCCCGAAACGCTCGATAATCTGATTGAAAGCTTTGTATTACGTGAAGGCACAGATTATGGTGAACAGGAACGTTCGCTTGAACAAAAGGTCAGCGATGTTAAGCGCCAGCTGAAAAGCGGCGACGTGGTGCTGGTGTGGTCCGAACTGCATGAGACGGTCAATATCATGCCCCGCAACGCGTTTCACGGCTGATCTGTAAACCTTTCCAGTCAGGGAGTTGCTATGTCTGCCAGACATCCGGTTATTGCCGTAACGGGCTCGAGCGGTGCGGGAACCACCACCACCAGCCTCGCCTTTCGCAAAATCTTCGCACAGCTGAATCTCCGGGCGGCAGAGGTGGAGGGCGATAGCTTTCACCGCTTCACGCGCCCTGAAATGGACATGGCCATTCGCAAGGCCCGGGACATGGGCAAACACATCAGCTATTTTGGGCCTGATGCCAATGATTTCGGGCTGTTAGAGCAAACTTTCCGTGAATACGGCCATAGCGGCACCGGGCAGTCCCGCAAGTATCTGCACACCTACGACGAAGCGGTTCCCTGGAACCAGGTGCCGGGCACGTTTACCCCCTGGCAACCGCTGCCGGAGCCCACCGACGTGCTGTTTTACGAAGGGCTGCACGGCGGCGTGGTGACACCCCATCATGACGTGGCGCGCCACGTGGACCTGCTGGTTGGCGTGGTGCCGATCGTAAACCTTGAGTGGATCCAGAAGCTGACGCGCGACATCAGCGAGCGCGGCCACTCG
>CAMKZP010000337.1 GCA_946477805.1 uncultured Enterobacter sp. | reverse complement strand
GTTTTCTCACTTATCTGAAAGAAGGCGGTATTTACGTTGTTCTTTTAGTATTGCTGGCCATTATTATTTTCCAGGACCCTACGTTCTTAAGTCTGCTGAACTTGAGTAACATTCTGACCCAGTCCTCCGTGCGTATTATTATCGCGCTGGGCGTGGCGGGTCTTATCGTCACCCAGGGTACTGACCTGTCCGCAGGGCGTCAGGTGGGTCTGGCGGCGGTTATTGCGGCGACCATGCTGCAGTCGATGGAAAACGCCAACAAGGTGTTCCCGGAAATGGCAACCATGCCGATTTTCGTGGTGATCCTGATTGTCTGCGCCATCGGTGCCGTCATTGGCCTGATTAACGGCATCATCATCGCTTACCTGAACGTGACGCCGTTCATCACCACGCTGGGTACGATGATCATCGTTTACGGCATCAACTCCCTGTACTACGACTTCGTGGGCGCCTCTCCCATCTCGGGTTTCGACAGCGGCTTCTCGACCTTCACGCAGGGGTTTATCGCGATGGGCAGCTTCCGCCTGTCGTACATCACCTTCTATGCGCTGATTGCGGTAGGCTTCGTCTGGGTGCTGTGGAACAAAACCCGCTTCGGTAAAAACATCTTTGCTATCGGCGGTAACCCGGAAGCGGCGAAAGTCTCCGGCGTTAACGTTGGCCTAAACCTGCTGATGATTTACGCGCTGTCCGGTGTGTTCTATGCCTTCGGCGGGATGCTGGAAGCGGGTCGTATCGGCTCCGCCACCAACAACCTCGGCTTTATGTACGAGCTGGATGCGATTGCAGCCTGCGTGGTGGGCGGCGTCTCCTTCAGCGGCGGCGTAGGCACCGTGCTCGGCGTGGTAACCGGTGTGATCATCTTCACCGTTATCAACTACGGCCTGACCTACATCGGCGTAAACCCGTACTGGCAGTACATCATCAAGGGCGCCATCATTATCTTCGCGGTTGCGCTGGATTCACTGAAGTACGCGCGTAAGAAGTAAGTTATCAAGAACGAAAAGGCCCGCTAAACCTGCGGGCCTTTTTTTTGCCCGATGAACGGGCCTGCAAAATCAGGGTAAGGCGAAGCCGCCACCTAACACACGTTACTTCTTCTTCTTTATCTCCAGCAGCTGCTCCGGCGTCACCGCCGGATAGCCCTGCGCGTCTTCCGGCACTTCATGCATCGTTGGAATCGACACCAGCGGGCCTAAAAAACGCGGTTCGCGTTTGAAAAGATACAGATCGGCCAGCGCGCCAAAGCGGGCGCCAAACTCGCGGACGCGCACGCTCAGCATGTCTTTTGGCGACGGCACGGCGTAGCACTGTGCCTGAATGCCCATGTGCATGGCGATAAACAGCGCGCGCTCGCAGTGGAAGCGCTGGGTGATGATGATGAAGTCGTTGGTGTCGAACACTTTCCGGGTGCGCACGATGGAGTCCAGGGTGCGGAACCCGGCGTAGTCGAGCACGATATCGGCCGGATCGACGCCTGCGGCAATCAGGTCCTTACGCATGGTGACCGGTTCGTTATAGCTCTGCAGGGCGTTATCGCCGCTCAGCAGCAGGTAATTTACCTTGCCGCTATTGTAGGCGTTCAGCGCGCCCTGAATGCGGTAGCGGTAATACTGATTGATAACCCCGGTTCGGTAATATTTAGCGGTGCCAAGCACCACGCCGACCTGCCGATAGGGGAGATCCTGCAGGTCGTCAAAAATGTAGGGGGCCGTTTTCCAGCTCATCCAGCGATCGAGGCCCAGCACGATCAACAGCAGTATGCCGACCAGGACAGACAGGCTGTAAAAAACGCGCTTTAACATGGAGATGGCTCGTACGTGGATGAAAGTTCACTCAGGCTACTGTACCCGCCTGGTTAGCGCAAGAAACGGTGAATCAACTGAGGGCTTTTTCAGCAAAGTGGCGGGCATTTCTGCCCGCGGGGAAGGTCAGGCAAGCAGCACGCGGTCGATGGTCGTGCAGCCCAGCGCTTTCAGCGTGGCGGCGGTGGCGTCCCACTGGATCAGCGGCGCATCGGCCATTTCTGCCAGAATCGCGCGCTGAATATCAGGGTAGTCGTAGCCGTTAAGGCTCAGCAGGTTGAGCGCGCCCTGCAGCGGCGGCAGCGTCGGGTTAAAGGCGGCGTTTTCTGCATAGCTGCCGGTAAAGATTCGGCCGTCGCGGCACTGCAGCGCCACGCCGCTTGGTGATTTGCTGTACGGCGTGTGGCTTTTATTGGCGGCGGCGATAGCGGCCTGGTTCAGGTCATCGCCGGACAGGGCGAAACCGTGATCCTGCTCGTCCATCAGCAGCGTTTTGATCTCAAGATCTTTCGGGCCGAAGGCATCCGGCAGGTAGTCGCCCAGCGTGTGCGGCTCGCGGCCCGGCAGGTTGATGCGCAGCTGAAGCCCGCTGTTGAGCTCGTTCATAAACTGGCGGCAGTGGCCGCAGGGGGTGTAGTTAACGGTGATGGCGCTCAGCGCCTTTTCACCGCGCAGCCAGGCGTGGCTGATGGCGCTCTGCTCGGCGTGAACGGTTTGCTGCATCGTCGCCCCCAGGAACTCCATGTTTCCGCCGAAGTACCAGATTCCGCTCACGCCGCGGGCAATGGCGCCGACGTTAAAGTGGGAAAGATCCGCGCGGGCGCAGGAGGCAGCCAGCGGCAGGAGTGCGAAAGCCAGCGCGTCTTCGTCCAGTCCCGTTGCCTGTTTAAGCGTCGTGACCTGCTCCGCCGTCAGCAGGGCGGGGAAGTGTGCATCCGCCAGAACCGGCGCCAGGGCTGACTGCAAATTCTCTGCAAGCTGGGCAAAAGCAGTGTGAAAACGTGGATGCATGGCGTGTGCCTCATAAAGGTTAATGGATCGGTAGTGTACGGAGCCGTCAGGGGTTTATATGTGATCCACTTCTCATTATTTATGCAACTTATGAAAACAAAATGAAATTTGCGCGACGCATCGCAAATTTTAGCCCATCACCGCGAGAATTATCGGGAATACAAACGGCGCGATAAGGGAGGTGATAATCCCGCAGATCACCAGCGCCAGCGAGCTGAACGCCCCTTCCTGATAATCCACTTCGGCGCAGCGCGCGGTGCCCAGCGCGTGTGAGGCCGTTCCCATCGCCAGGCCGCGCGCGGCTTTGGTGCGAATTTTCATCAGATTCAGCAGCGTATGGCCAAACACCGCTCCCAGGATGCCGACGAAAATCACGCACATGGCGCTGATGGCCGGAATACCGCCGATGCTGCCGCCCACGGCCATCGCGATAGGCGTGGTCACGGATTTCGGCAGAATAGACGCCGCGATTTGCGGCGACGCGCCCATCAGCAGCGCCACCGAGGTTCCGGTGACCATCGCCACCAGGCTGCCCACGAAGCAGATGGTAATGATGGACTTCCAGCGGGCGCGGATCTGGTGCAGCTGTTCATAGAGAGGAAACGCCAGCGCCACAACGGCAGGCTGCAGCAGGTCGTTTAAAATTTTGCTTCCGGCAAAGTAGCGCTCGTAGGGGATGCCGGTAAGGAGCAGAAAGGGAATAATGACGACCATCGCCACCAGCAGCGGGTTGAGCAACGGCATGCTGAAACGGACGGCGAGCTTACGCGCGGCGAAGAACACCGCCAGGGTTAACGGCAGCGACCACCAGATATTGGCCATCATTTTTTTGTTTTCTCCCCGACTACGTTACGTTCGCCGTGCACAAGATGCGAACTCCAGCTCACCACCAGGAAAACCACCAGCGTGCTGATCGCGCAGGAGACGACAATCGGGCCGAACTGCGCTTTAAGCACATCATAATACTGCATGACCCCCACGCCGATGGGCACGAACAGCAGCGCCATATAGCGGATAAGCACGAAGCAGCCGGGGTTCACCCACTTTGCGGGCAGAACCTGCAGCGCCAGCAGCACGAACAGGATCAGCATGCCGATAATGCTGCCCGGAATGACGATCGGCAGCAGCGAGGCGATAAAGATCCCGGCATACAGGCAGGCGTAGATCAGAACGAAGGCGCGCAGATATTGCCAGACGGTATTCAGTGATTTGCTCATGGTGATAGTCCTTGATGAAACGTATTCATCATACAATTAAACCCAGAAATGTGCCACGGATCACATCATGAATTTTGAGCATACCAGACATTCCCGAATGGAACGTCGTGCATTTCCCCAAATGGACAGGCGTGGCTTTACGTGCCAGTATTCGTTTTATATATGAATCAAGTGATTATACATTCCGACGCAGGAGCGCCTATGCCGTCCATCATCATTAAAACCGCCGACGAACTGGCCAGACAGCGCCACGCTGGCGAGCTGTTGGCCTCCGTCTTTACCATGTTAGACGGATTTATCGCCCCCGGGGTCACCACCATGGCGATTAACGACCGGGTGGAGGCGTTTATCGTCAATGAATTGCACGCCCGCCCGGCCAGCAAAGGGCAATATGATTTCCCGTACGTGCTGAATACTTCCGTTAACGACGTCGTCTGCCACGGTATTCCCAAAGAGTCGGAGCACCTGAAGTCCGGCGCTATCGTGAACGTGGATATCACCCTTGAG
>CAMKZP010000336.1 GCA_946477805.1 uncultured Enterobacter sp. | reverse complement strand
CCGAGAAATACCTCGACTTCACGCCAAAACTGTTCGACGCCGTGCGCAGCCGGTTTGGCTTCAACGAACACCTGCTGCACGACATGCACCACCGCCTGACGCCCATAGAAGCGGCGCGCTTTGGCAAGAGCATCGAAGAATTCCGCATGTTCTGGATGGAAGATCCCACGCCCGCAGAAAACCAGGCATGTTTCCGCCTGATCCGCCAGCACACCGTCACGCCCATCGCCGTGGGGGAAGTGTTCAACAGCATCTGGGATTGCAAACAGCTGATTGAAGAGCAGCTCATTGACTATATCCGCACCACCATCACTCACGCGGGGGGGATAACCGGCATGCGCCGCATCGCGGACTTCGCCTCGCTCTATCAGGTGCGTACCGGTTCGCACGGCCCGTCGGATCTGTCGCCGATATGCCACGCCGCCGCGCTGCACTTCGACCTGTGGGTGCCGAACTTCGGCGTGCAGGAGTACATGGGCTACTCCGAGCAAATGCTGGAGGTCTTCCCGCACAGCTGGCGCTTTGACAGCGGCTATATGCACCCGGGCGACAGGCCTGGCCTGGGGATTGAGTTTGACGAGAAGCTGGCCGCGAAATACCCGTACGATCCGGCCTATCTTCCGGTCGCCCGCCTGGAAGATGGCACCTTGTGGAACTGGTGAATTGAGATCGGGAGTTCATATGACGACTGAAACGATCGATGCAGAAACGTTAGCGAAGCCTGCGCGGATTAAAAAAATCCAGACCCTCACTCTGGTGCTGTTATTCCTGGCAGGGATTGTCAATTTTCTGGACCGCTCCTCGCTGAGCGTGGCCGGTGAAGCCATTCGCGGCGAGATGGGACTCTCCGCGACAGAGTTTGGCTTTTTACTGTCGGCATTTTCCCTCTCGTACGGGCTGGCATACTGCTGGACCGCTATGGCCCCCGTCTGGTGCTGGGGGCCGGGGTGATCTTCTGGTCGCTAATGCAGGGGCTGACGGGCATGGTGAACTCCTTTAGTCATTTTATCCTGCTGCGCATTGGCTTAGGCATCGGCGAAGCGCCCTTTATGCCTGCCGGGGTGAAATCCATCACCGACTGGTATGTGCAAAAAGAGCGGGGGACCGCACTCGGGATTTTTAACTCATCAACGGTGATAGGCCAGGCGATTGCGCCGCCGATCCTGGTGACGATGCAAATCCTGTGGGGCTGGCGGACTATGTTCGCGATCATCGGCGTGCTGGGCATTCTGGTCGGGATCTGCTGGTACGCGTGGTATCGCAACCGCGCGCAGTTTGCCTTCCAGCCAGACGAACGCGCATACCTGTCGGCACCGGTCACGCCGCGCCCAACCTTACGTTTCGGCGAGTGGAGTGCGTTATTCAAGCGCCGCACCACCTGGGGCATGATTTTAGGCTTCTCTGGCGTGAACTACACCGGCTGGTTGTACATCGCCTGGCTGCCCGGCTATCTGCAGGCACAGCAGGGCTTTAGCCTGGCCAAGACCGGCTGGGTCTCAGCGATCCCGTTCCTCGCCGCCGCCGTCGGGATGTGGGTTAACGGGCTGGTGGTCGATACGCTCGCCAAAAAAGGTTATGACCTCGCCAAAACGCGCAAAACGGCGATTGTGGTGGGGTTGCTTCTCTCGGCTTTAGGGACGTTGCTGGTCGTGCAATCGTCCTCCCCGGCGGAGGCCGTCACCTTTATTTCGTTAGCGCTGTTTTGCGTTCACTTTGCCGGAACCTCGGCGTGGGGCCTGGTGCAGGTGATGGTCTCCGAAAGCAAAGTCGCCTCCGTTGCCGCCATCCAGAACTTCGGCAGCTTTGTCTTTGCCTCGTTCGCGCCAATCGTGACCGGCTGGATCGTCGATAAAACCCACTCCTTTAATCTCGCTCTGGTTGTCGCGGCCTGCGTCACCTTTGTGGGGGCGATGTGTTATCTGTTTATTGTCAAACATCGGATCGACTGAGTTTCTTATTTAACAATAAGTTACCTGTGAAACTTTCACTCAGGAACAAACCATGAAAAGTATCGTGATACAAAAACCGGATGCGCTGCTGATTGAAGAACGCCCGCTGCCCGCGCCCGCTGCCGGTGAAGTGCGCGTCAAAATCACCCTTGCCGGCATTTGCGGCTCGGACAGCCACATTTACCGTGGACACAATCCGTTTGCCAAATATCCGCGTGTGATAGGGCACGAGTTCTTCGGGGTGATTGATGCGCTGGGTGAGGGGGTAGATAACCAGCGTCTGGGGCAGCGCGTCTCCGTCGATCCGGTCATCAGCTGCGGACGCTGCTATCCCTGCTCGGTTGGCAAACCCAATGTCTGCACAACGCTTGTGGTGCTGGGCGTACATCGCGACGGCGGTTTTAGCGAATATGCCGTGGTCCCGGCGAAAAACGCCTGGCACATTCCGGATGCGATCCCCGATCGTCACGCGGTGATGGTGGAGCCGTTTACCATCGCGGCCAACGTCACCGGTCACGCTCAGCCTATGGCGCAGGATATCGCGCTGATTTACGGCGCCGGTCCGATGGGGCTTGTCACCGTTCAGGCGCTGAAGGGCGTTTATAACGTCAAACAGGTGATTGTGGTCGATCGCATCGAAGAGCGCCTCGAGATGGCGAAACGCAGCGGTGCGGACTGGACAATCAACAACGCTGAACAGTCGCTGCAGGCAATTCTTGAGGAGAAAGGCGTCAAACCGACGCTGATCGTTGATGCGGCCTGTCATCCAACCATTTTGCAGGAGGCGATAACGCTGGCGTCACCGGGCGGGCGCATCGTGCTGATGGGCTTCTCCAGCGACCCGAGCCAGATTGTGCAGCAGGGGATCACCGGCAAAGAGCTGTCGATTTTCTCCTCGCGCCTCAATGCCAACAAATTCCCGGTCGTTATCGACTGGCTGGAAAAGGGGCTGATCGACCCGGAAAAACTGATCACCCACACCTTTGACTATCACCATGTCACCGACGCCATCGAACTGTTTGAGAAAGACCAGCGCAAGTGCTGCAAGGTATTACTCACGTTCGGCTAATAACAACAAACGCGTTTAAGTGGTACGCATCTTACCTTATTAAGAGATAGCCATTATGACCCAGGCACAACCTCAAAGAACGACGTCAGATCTGGTAAAAGCCGCCGTTTCCGGCTGGCTCGGCACCGCGCTGGAATTTATGGATTTCCAGCTTTACTCCTTGGGCGCCGCGCTGGTTTTCCACGAAATTTTCTTCCCGGAACAGTCCGCCGCGATGGCGCTGATTCTGGCGATGGGCACCTACGGCGCGGGCTATATTGCGCGCATCGTCGGGGCCTTTATTTTCGGCAGAATGGGCGACAGCATTGGCCGCAAGAAGGTGTTGTTTATCACCATCACCATGATGGGGATCTGTACCACTCTGATTGGCGTTCTGCCCACCTATGCGCAAATCGGGATCTTCGCGCCGGTACTGCTGGTCACGCTGCGCATTATTCAGGGGCTGGGCGCGGGGGCTGAAATCTCCGGTGCGGGTACCATGCTGGCGGAGTACGCGCCGAAAGGAAAGCGCGGCATTATCTCCTCGCTGGTGGCGATGGGCACCAACTGCGGCACCCTGAGCGCGACCGCCATCTGGGCCGTGATGTTCTTTGCTCTCGACCGTGAGGAGCTGATTGCCTGGGGCTGGCGCGTACCGTTCCTCGCGAGCGTGGTGGTGATGATTTTCGCCATCTGGCTGCGAATGAACCTGAAAGAGAGCCCTGTGTTTGAGAAGGTCAACGAAGCGGAAGCGGCTGCGCCCGCGCAGGAAACCTCTCTCGGCGCGATGTTCACTAGCAAATCCTTCTGGCTGGCAACCGGCCTGCGTTTTGGTCAGGCGGGCAACTCGGGGCTTATTCAGACGTTTCTCGCGGGCTATCTGGTGCAGACGCTGCTGTTCGATAAGGCCATTCCAACCGATGCGCTGATGATCAGCTCCATCCTCGGCTTCCTCTCTATTCCGCTGCTGGGCTGGCTGTCGGATAAAGTCGGGCGTCGTCTGCCTTACATCATTCTCAACGTCTCGGCCATCATTCTGGCGTACCCGATGCTCTCAATCATCGTCGATAAAAGCTATGCGCCGGGCGTCATCATGCTCTCCATTATCGTTATTCATAACTTCGCGGTGCTGGGGCTGTTCGCGCTGGAAAACATCACCATGGCGGAGATGTTTGGCTCGCGTAATCGCTTTACCCGAATGGCGATTTCCAAAGAGGCGGGCGGGCTGGTTGCCGTCGGTTTTGGCCCGGTGCTGGCGGGGATCTTCTGCAATATGACCGGCGCCTGGTGGCCGATTGTGGCAATGCTCATCGCGTATTCCGCGATTGGGCTGCTCTCTGCCGTCCTGATGCCGGAAGTGCGCGACCGCGATTTAAGCCTGGCGGAAGATGCCGCAGAGGCGCCGCAGAAAGCCGCCGTTGGCTACAGTGCGGTCTCATCACGGCACTAGTGGTTTATACCTTTTGAAACCTGTCACACAACATGGCATTCATGTCACACCACATGGACAAAAGTTAATATAAATCAATATATGAACTGTCTCTTATACACATCTGAC
>CAMKZP010000335.1 GCA_946477805.1 uncultured Enterobacter sp. | reverse complement strand
GTGATGCTGACCATCGCCACCGCGCTGCCGGTCGTTACCGTTGGCTCGCCGCTGCCCGCGCTCGGCGATCTGATCGCGCTCGTCTACCTCTTCGCCATCGCCCGCTTCTTCTTTGCGATAGCGGGTCTCGACACCGGAAGCCCGTTTACCGGCATCGGCGCCAGCCGCGAGGCGATGCTCGGCGTGCTGGTAGAGCCGATCCTGCTGCTGGGGCTGTGGGTCGCCGCGCAGGTTGCGGGCTCCACCCACATCACCTTCATCACCGATACCGTCTATCACTGGCCTGTCGCCCGCTCGATCCCTTTGCTTCTGGCGCTCTGCGCCTGCGCGTTCGCCACCTTTATTGAGATGGGCAAACTGCCGTTTGACCTCGCGGAAGCGGAGCAGGAGCTGCAGGAGGGGCCGCTTACCGAGTACAGCGGCTACGGCTTCGCGGTGCTGAAGTGGGGTATCAGCCTTAAGCAGCTGGTGGTGCTGCAGCTGTTTGTCGGCGTCTTCTTCCCGTGGGGGCAGATGACGCACTTCTCGGTGGGCGGCCTGGTGCTGGCGGTGGGGGTTGCCACCCTCAAGCTGCTGGTCGGCGTGCTGGTGATTGCCCTGTTTGAAAACAGCATGGCGCGCCTGCGTTTTGTCGAAACGTCGCGCATTACCTGGGCCGGTTTTGGTTTTGCATTTTTAGCGTTCGTCTCCTTGCTGGTGGCGTGATAAATGAGAGTGTTTATGTCTGAAGAAAAGAAAGGTCAGCAGTATCTCGCCGCGTTGCATCAGGCTTTCCCCGGCGCGGTGCTGGAGGAGTCCTGGCAGACCAAAGACCAGGTAACCGTCACCGTTAAGGTGAATTATCTCCCGGAAGTGGTGGAGTTTCTCTACTACCAGCAGGGCGGGTGGCTGTCGGTGCTGTTCGGCAACGACGAGCGCCAGCTGTGCGGGAACTATGCGGTTTACTACGTGATGTCGATGGAGCAGGGCGAAAAGTGCTGGCTCACCGTGCGCGTGGAGGTTGACCCGAATAAGCCGGAATACCCGTCCGTCACGCCGCGCGTGCCCGCCGCCGTGTGGGGCGAGCGCGAGGTGCGTGATATGTACGGCCTGGTGCCGGTCGGCCTGCCGGACGAGCGCCGTCTGGTGCTGCCGGACGACTGGCCGGACGAACTTTATCCGCTGCGCAAAGACAGCATGGACTACCGCCAGCGTCCGGCCCCGACTACCGACAGCGAAACCTACGAGTTCATCAACGAGCTGGGCAGTAAAAAGAACAACGTGGTGCCGATCGGCCCGCTGCACGTCACCTCCGACGAACCGGGCCACTTCCGCCTGTTTGTTGACGGCGAGAACATTATCGACGCCGACTACCGCCTGTTCTACGTCCACCGCGGGATGGAAAAGCTGGCGGAAACCCGCATGGGCTACAACGAAGTCACGTTTCTCTCTGACCGCGTGTGCGGCATCTGCGGCTTTGCCCACAGCACCGCCTACACCACCTCGGTGGAGAACGGCATGGGGATCGTGGTGCCGGAGCGCGCGCAGATGATTCGCGCCATTCTGCTGGAGGTGGAACGCCTGCACTCGCACCTGCTGAACCTCGGCCTGGCGTGCCACTTCGTCGGCTTTGACTCCGGGTTTATGCAGTTCTTCCGCGTGCGCGAGGCGTCGATGAAAATGGCGGAGATCCTCACCGGGGCGCGTAAAACCTACGGCCTGAACCTGATCGGCGGGATCCGCCGCGACCTGCTGAAAAACGACATGATCCAGACCCGCCAGCTGGCGCAGCAGATGCGCCGCGACGTGCAGGAGCTGGTGGATATGCTGCTCAGCACGCCAAACATTGAGCAGCGCACCGTCGGCATCGGCCGTCTTGATCCGGAGATCGCCCGCGACTTCAGCAACGTCGGCCCGATGGTGCGCGCCAGCGGCCACGCCCGCGATACCCGCGCCGATCACCCGTTCGTCGGCTACGGCCTGCTGCCGATGACCGTGCACAGCGAGCAGGGCTGCGACGTTATTTCGCGCCTCAAGGTGCGCATCAACGAGGTGTTTACCGCCCTGAACATGATCGACTACGGCCTTGATAACCTGCCGGGCGGCCCGCTGATGGTAGAGGGCTTCACCTACATCCCGAACCGCTTTGCCCTCGGCTTTGCCGAAGCGCCGCGCGGGGACGATATCCACTGGAGCATGACCGGCGACAACCAGAAGCTCTACCGCTGGCGCTGCCGCGCGGCCACCTACGCCAACTGGCCCACCCTGCGCTACATGCTGCGCGGCAATACCGTGTCCGACGCGCCGCTGATCATCGGCAGCCTCGACCCGTGCTACTCCTGCACCGACCGCATGACCGTGGTGGACGTGCGCAAGAAGAAAAGCCAGGTGGTGCCGTACAAAGAGCTTGAGCGCTACAGCATTGAGCGTAAGCACTCGCCGCTGAAATAAGGATTCGCCATGTTTACCTTTATCAAAAAAGCGATCAAAACCGGCACGGTCACCAGCAGCTACCCGCTGGAGCCCATGCCGGTGGATAAAAATTTTCGCGGCAAGCCGGAGCACAATCCGCAGCAGTGCATCGGCTGCGCGGCCTGCGTCAACGCCTGCCCGTCGAACGCCTTAACGGTGGAAACGGATCTCAAAACCGGCGAGCTGGCCTGGCAGTTCAACCTCGGGCGCTGCATCTTCTGCGGCCGCTGCGAGGAGGTCTGCCCGACGGTCGCCATTCGCCTGTCCCAGGAGTACGAGCTGGCGGTGTGGAAGAAGGAAGACTTCCTGCA
The DNA here is from genome assembly GCA_946477805.1 of uncultured Enterobacter sp. GTDB lineage: Bacteria > Pseudomonadota > Gammaproteobacteria > Enterobacterales > Enterobacteriaceae > Enterobacter. Next base: position 1,811 of record CAMKZP010000335.1, on the reverse strand, counting down.
GCAGTCGCGTTTTGAGCTCTGCAGCTGCCGCGTCTGCCGGCGTCCGTTCGCCGTGCAGAAAGAGATCGACTATGCCATCGCGCTGCTGCAGCACAACGGCGACGTCCGCGCGGAGCATCACCGCGAAAGCTTTGAAACCTGCCCGGAGTGCAAGCGTCAGAAGTGCCTGCTGCCGTCTGACCGCATCGATTTAACCCGCCATATGAGAGAGGCCAGCTGATGGAAAACCTACTCGGCCCGCGCGACGAGAACGGCATTCCGGTGCCGATGACGGTGGACGAATCCATCGCCAGCATGAAGGCGTCGCTGTTGAAAAAAATTAAACGCTCGGCCTACGTTTATCGCGTGGACTGCGGCGGCTGCAACGGCTGCGAGATCGAGATCTTCGCCACCCTGTCGCCGCTGTTTGACGCCGAGCGCTTCGGCATCAAAGTGGTGCCGTCTCCGCGCCACGCGGACATTCTGCTGTTTACCGGGGCCGTCACCCGCGCCATGCGATCGCCCGCACTGCGCGCCTGGCAGTCTGCGCCGGATCCGAAAATCTGCATCTCCTACGGGGCCTGCGGCAACAGCGGCGGCATCTTCCACGACCTTTACTGCGTCTGGGGCGGCACCGATAAAATCGTGCCGGTGGACGTTTATATTCCCGGCTGCCCGCCGACGCCCGCCGCGACGCTGTACGGCTTTGCGATGGCGCTCGGCCTGCTGGAGCAGAAAATCCACGCCCGCGAGCCGGGCGAGCTGGACAACCAGCCTGCCACCATTTTGCACCCGGAGATGGTTCAGCCGCTGCGGGTGAAGGTCGACCGCACGGCGCGCAGGCTGGCGGGCTACCGCTACGGGCGCCAGATTGCCGACGATTATCTGCGCCTGCTGAGCCAGGGCGACCATCAGGTGGCGCGCTGGCTGGAGGCGGAAAACGATCCGCGTCTGAATGAGATCGTGGCGAACCTGAACAGCATCGTCGACGAGGCGCGTATCCGATGAGTGAAACGGTGGTGTTCAGCCAGCTGAGCCGGAAGTTTATTGATGAGAACGACGCCACGCCGGATGCGGCGCAGCAGGTGGTCTACTACAGCCTGGCGATTGGGCACCACCTCGGGGTCATCGACTGCCTGGAAACGGCACTGAGCTGCCCGTGGAGCGACTACCTGGCGTGGATCGCCACGCTGGAGGAGGGCAGCACGGCGCGGCGCAAGATGGAGGGGGTGCCGAAGTATGGCGAGATCGTCATCGACGCCAGCCACATTGCGATGCTCGCCAACGCCTTTGACGCCGCGCTCGGCAGGCAAACCCCGGCGCAGCAGGCGTGGAGCAAAACGCTGCTCGGCATGCTGCACGATATTCATCAGGAGAGCGCCATCTACCTGATGGTGAGGAGGTTACGTGACTGACGTTTTACTGTGTGTCGGCAACAGCATGATGGGCGACGACGGCGCGGGCCCGCTGCTGGCGGAGATGTGCTTCGCCAGCCCCGCGGGGAGCTGGGTGGTTATCGACGGCGGCAGCGCGCCGGAAAACGACGTAGTCGCCATTCGCGAGCTGCGCCCGGAGCGGCTGTTAATCGTCGATGCCACCGATATGGGGTTGAACCCGGGCGAGATCCGCCTGATCGATCCGGACGACATCGCCGGGATGTTTATGATGACGACCCACAATATGCCGCTGAATTACCTTGTCGATCAGATTAAGGACGACGTGGGCGAGGTGCTGTTTTTGGGGATTCAGCCGGACATCGTCGGGTTTTATTACCCGATGACGCCGCCGGTGAAGGAGGCGGTGGAGGAGGTGTATTCACGGCTGGCGGGGTG
>CAMKZP010000334.1 GCA_946477805.1 uncultured Enterobacter sp. | reverse complement strand
ACGGCGACTCCGCGGCTGCGATGCGTTATACGGAAATCCGTATGTCGAAAATCGCGCACGAGCTGATGGCCGACCTGGAAAAAGAGACCGTTGATTTCGTCGATAACTACGACGGCACCGAGCGAATCCCTGATGTAATGCCAACCAAAATCCCGAACCTGCTGGTAAACGGTTCGTCCGGTATCGCGGTCGGTATGGCAACCAACATTCCGCCACACAACATCACCGAAGTGATCAACGGCTGCCTGGCCTACATCGACGATGAAGACATTAGCCTTGAAGGGCTGATGGAGCACATCCCGGGCCCGGACTTCCCAACGGCGGCGATCATCAACGGTCGTCGTGGTATTGAAGAAGCGTACCGCACCGGTCGCGGCAAGATTTACATTCGCGCCCGCGCGGAAGTGGAAGCGGACGCCAAAACCGGCCGTGAGACCATCATTGTTCACGAGATCCCGTATCAGGTGAACAAGGCGCGTCTGATTGAAAAAATCGCCGAGCTGGTCAAAGAAAAACGCGTTGAAGGTATCAGCGCGCTGCGCGACGAGTCTGACAAAGACGGTATGCGCATCGTCATTGAAATCAAACGCGACGCGGTGGGTGAGGTTGTGCTGAACAACCTGTACTCCCAGACTCAGCTTCAGGTCTCCTTCGGCATCAACATGGTTGCGCTGCACCATGGCCAGCCGAAAATTATGAACCTGAAAGAGATCCTGAGCGCGTTCGTGCGTCACCGCCGCGAAGTGGTGACCCGCCGTACCATTTTCGAACTGCGTAAAGCCCGCGACCGCGCACACATTCTCGAAGCGCTGGCCGTTGCGCTGGCTAACATCGACCCGATTATCGAGCTTATCCGCCGTGCGCCAACCCCTGCGGAAGCGAAAGCGGCGTTAGTGGCTCAGCCATGGGCGCTGGGTAACGTCTCTGCGATGCTCGAACGCGCGGGCGATGATGCTGCGCGTCCTGAGTGGCTGGAACCTCAGTTCGGCGTGCGTGACGGCCAGTACTACCTGACCGAGCAGCAGGCCCAGGCGATTCTGGATCTGCGCCTGCAGAAACTGACCGGCCTTGAGCATGAAAAACTGCTCGACGAGTACAAAGAGCTGCTGGAACAGATCGCCGAGCTGCTGCACATCCTGGGTAGCGCAGAGCGTCTGATGGAAGTGATCCGCGAAGAGCTGGAGCTGGTCCGCGATCAGTTCGGCGACGAGCGCCGCACCGAAATCACCGCAAACAGCTCTGATATCAACATTGAAGACCTGATCAACCGCGAAGACGTGGTGGTTACCCTGTCTCACCAGGGCTATGTGAAGTATCAGCCGCTGACCGACTACGAAGCACAGCGTCGTGGCGGGAAAGGCAAATCTGCGGCACGTATTAAAGAAGAAGACTTTATCGACCGCCTGCTGGTGGCAAACACCCATGACACGATCCTCTGCTTCTCAAGCCGCGGTCGCCTGTACTGGATGAAGGTCTATCAGCTGCCGGAAGCGAGCCGTGGCGCCCGTGGGCGTCCTATCGTCAACCTGCTGCCGCTGGAAGCGAACGAGCGCATCACCGCCATTCTGCCGGTACGCGAGTATGAAGAGGGCGTGAACGTCTTTATGGCGACCGCCAGCGGTACCGTGAAGAAAACCGCGCTGACCGAGTTCAGCCGTCCGCGTTCTGCCGGTATTATCGCCGTCAACCTGAACGAAGGCGACGAGCTGATTGGCGTGGATCTGACCTCCGGTACTGATGAAGTGATGCTGTTCTCTGCTGCCGGTAAAGTGGTGCGCTTCAAAGAGAACGCCGTGCGTGCAATGGGCCGTACGGCGACCGGCGTTCGCGGCATCAAGCTGGCGGGTGAAGACGCCGTGGTGTCCCTGATCGTTCCGCGCGGTGAAGGCGCAATTCTGACCGTGACGCAAAACGGCTACGGCAAGCGTACGGCTGAAAGCGAATACCCGACCAAAAGTCGCGGCACCCAGGGCGTTATCTCTATCAAAGTGACCGAGCGCAACGGTTCCGTTGTTGGTGCGGTCCAGGTAGACGACGCTGACCAGATCATGATGATCACCGATGCCGGTACGCTGGTGCGTACGCGCGTGTCTGAGATCAGCGTGGTGGGTCGTAACACCCAGGGCGTGATCCTCATCCGTACTGCGGAAGATGAAAACGTGGTGGGCCTGCAGCGCGTTGCCGAGCCGGTGGATGACGAAGAGCTCGACTCCATCGACGGTAGCGTAGCGGAAGGCGACGATGAGATCGCGCCGGAAGCGGATACCGACGACGACGCAGCGGATGACGCTGACGAGTAATGTCTCCTGATGCTAAAAGGGCCGGTTTCCGGCCCTTTTCTTTTGCAGATGCAGATACGTGAACGTTGCGACCTGGCGCGTTTACCGCTACCTTAACCACATTCTTTTTACCCCCGACGGCGGAGCCTCGCCCCCTTGAAATACCTCGTCTCCTTTCGTACCACGCTGAAAGTCTCTCGCTATCTGTTTCGGGCGCTGGCGCTCCTGCTTTGGCTGCTGGTGGCGCTGTTCTCGGTGTTCTACATCGTTAACGCGCTGAATCAGAAAGAAGCGGAGATCCGCCAGGAATTTAACCTCAGCTCCGATCAGGCCCAGCGCTATATTCAGCGTACCTCTGACGTGATGAAGGAGCTGAAGTACATTGCCGAAAACCGCCTGACGGCGGAGAACGGTATTCTTGCCATTCGTGGGCGTAATGATAAAACGGAAGTGCCCGACTTTGAGCCGCTCTTCCCGGATTCCGACTGCTCGGCGATGGGCAACACCTGGCGCGGCTCGCTGGAATCGCTGGCGTGGTTTATGCGCTACTGGCGCGACAACTTCTCCGCCGCCTATGACCTCAACCGCGTCTTTCTGATTGGCAGCGAAAACCTCTGCATGGCCGATTTTGGCCTGCGCGATATGCCCGTCGAGCGTGATGATGCGCTGAAAAGCCTGCACGAGCGCATCGTAAAATACCGCAACGCGCCGCAGGACGAGCGCGGCAACAATATTTTCTGGATAAGCCAGGGGCCGCGCATGGGCGTGGGCTATTTCTATGCCCTGACGCCGGTCTACCTGGGCAATCGCCTGCAGGCGCTGCTGGGAATTGAGCAGACCATCCGCATGGAAAACTTCTTCACGCCGGGCAGCCTGCCGATGGGCGTGACGATACTGGATGAAAACGGCCATACCCTCATCTCCCTTACCGGGCCGGAGAACCGTCTCAAGGTCGATCCGCACTGGATGCAGGAGCGGTCCTGGTTTGGCTACACCTCCGGTTTCCGCGAGCTGGTGCTGAAGAAAAGCCTGCCGCCATCGTCGCTGAGTATCGTCTACTCCCTGCCGGTGGACGTGGTGCTGGAGCGCATTCGCATTCTGATCCTCAACGCGATTTTGCTGAATATCGCGGTGGGCGTGGCGCTGTTTATGCTGGCGCGTATGTATGAGCGTCGGATATTCATACCGGCCGAGGTGGATGCCCAGCGGCTTGAAGAGCACGAGCAGTTTAACCGTAAGATTGTGGCCTCCGCGCCGGTGGGGATCTGTATTCTCCGCACCCAGGACGGCACCAATATCCTCAGCAACGAGCTGGCGCACAACTATCTGAACATGCTGACGCATGAGGATCGCCAGCGGCTCACGCAGATCATCTGCGGGCAGCAGGTGAATTTTGTCGACGTGTTAACCAGCACCCATACCAATCTGCAGATAAGCTTCGTCCATTCGCGCTATCGTAATGAAAACGTGGCGATTTGCGTGCTGGTGGACGTCTCCGCGCGCGTGAAGATGGAAGAGTCGCTGCAGGAGATGGCGCAGGCCGCCGAGCAGGCCAGCCAGTCGAAATCCATGTTCCTTGCCACCGTCAGCCACGAGCTGCGCACGCCGCTGTACGGGATTATCGGCAACCTCGATCTGCTGCAGACGAAAGAGCTGCCGAAAGGGGTCGACAGGCTGGTGACGGCGATGAATAACTCCTCAAGCCTGCTGCTGAAAATCATCAGCGATATTCTCGACTTCTCCAAAATTGAGTCCGAGCAGCTGAAAATTGAGCCGCGCGAATTCTCCCCGCGCGAGGTGATGAACCACATCAGCGCCAACTATATGCCGCTGGTGGTGCGTAAACAGCTGGGGCTGTACTGCTTTATCGAGCCGGACGTGCCCCTGACGCTGCACGGCGACCCGATGCGCCTGCAGCAGGTGATTTCAAACCTGCTGAGTAACGCCATCAAGTTCACCGATATCGGCTGTATTGTGCTGCACGTGTGTCGGGCGGGGGACTACCTGAGCATCCGCGTGCGTGATACCGGCGTGGGGATCCCGGCGAAAGAAGTCGTGCGCCTGTTTGACCCGTTCTTCCAGGTCGGCACCGGCGTGCAGCGTAACTTCCAGGGCACCGGCCTGGGTCTGGCGATTTGTGAAAAACTGATCAGCATGATGGACGGTGATATTTCCGTTGATACTGAGCCGGGCATGGGCAGCCAGTTTACCATCCGTATTCCGCTCTATTCGGCACACTACCCGGCGAAAACGCTGTCTCTTATACACATCTCCGAGCCCACGAGACAGGCAGAAATC
>CAMKZP010000333.1 GCA_946477805.1 uncultured Enterobacter sp. | reverse complement strand
GCAGATGGCAATGCCCAGCTTATTACCGCTGACCGAGGCCAGCGCTTTCAGGCCGGTGACGCCCACGAACGCTTCTCCATTCAGTCGATCTCGAAAGTGCTCAGCCTGGTTGCGGCGATGCGCCAGTACGAAGAAGACGAAATCTGGCAGCGCGTGGGCAAGGACCCGTCCGGCCAGCCGTTTAACTCACTGCTGCAGCTTGAAATCGAACAGGGCAAACCGCGTAACCCGTTCATCAACGCCGGTGCGCTGGTGGTTTGCGATATGCTGCAAAGCCGTCTCAGCGCCCCCCGGCAGCGGATGCTCGAAATTGTGCGCCAGCTTTCCGGCGTGGCAGACATCGCCTACGATCCGGTTGTGGCCCGTTCGGAGTTTGAACACTCTGCGCGCAACGCGGCGATTGCGTGGCTGATGAAATCCTTCGGCAATTTCCACAATGACGTCGCCACCGTTTTGCAAAACTACTTCCACTACTGCGCGCTGAAGATGAGCTGCGCCGAGCTGGCCCAGACCTTTCTTTTTCTGGCCCACCGGGGCATTGCGCCGCACCTTTCCCAGGACGTCGTCTCGCCCATGCAGGCCCGGCAGATTAACGCCTTAATGGCGACCAGCGGGATGTATCAAAACGCCGGTGAGTTTGCCTGGCGCGTCGGGTTACCGGCAAAATCGGGCGTTGGCGGCGGCGTGGTGGCGATTGTCCCGCATGAGATGGCCATTGCCGTCTGGAGCCCGGAGCTGGATGAGACGGGAAATTCACTTGCCGGTGTGGCGGTACTGGAACAGCTGACGCAGCGGCTGGGGCGTTCTGTTTACTGATGTCGACACTCGATCCTTTATTTGCGCGTCTGGCGCGCTCGACGTTTCGCTCGCGCTTTCGGTTAGGCCAGAAGGAGCGGGCATACTGCCTGGAAAAGGGCGCTGAAACGATCGACCGCCATGCCGCCGATTTTATTGCCAAACGCCTGGCCCCGGCGCAGCCTGCAAACGACGGAAAGCAAACGCCCATGCGCGGCCACCCGGTGTTTATCGCCCAGCATGCCACCGCCACCTGCTGTCGCGGCTGTCTGGCAAAATGGCACAACATTCCTCAGGGCGTTCCGCTGAGCCCTCAGCAACAGCACTATATCGTCGTCGTGATCCACCGCTGGCTGGTGCAGCAAATGAACCCCTAAATTTGACGAGTGATGATCTTGTTGTATATGTGTTATAGATGGATGCCAGAATTCCCCACGCTTGCTGACGATCGCAAATAATTGCCATAAGTCATGATATGGATTGCTCTTAATGCGCTCTGCGATTTCTGATTTCACGCTTTTTCGTCCACAAAGCCCGCTGCGCAACGCTGTTGGGGTCTTCTTTCTCACCACGCTGTTCTATTTCGTGGGGGCAGAGCTGCGGCTGGTGGAGGCGTTGTCCCTTTTCTGGCCGCTGAACGGCGTAATGGCCGGGGTATTTGCGCGCTATACCTACCTTAACCGTGTTCGTTACTACGCCGTCTCCTACGTGGCGATGCTGCTCTATGACGCGGTCACGACCAGCTGGGGATTTGCTTCTCTGGCGATTAACGCCTCGAATATCGTTTTTATCGCCACCGTCGCGCTGCTGGTGCTGCGCGATAAGCGTCTGATGCGCGCGACGCCGGACCCCATCAACGCCCTGCGCGTGTTTAACTACTGTTTGATTGCCGCCGTGCTGTGCGCCCTGGTGGGGGCCACGGGTTCCGTTGGGATAGACAGCCAGACGTTCTGGCCGCTCTTCGCCGACTGGTTCAGCGAGCAGTTCTCAACGGGGGTGCTCATCGTGCCCTGCATGCTGACGGTCAAAATCCCCACGCGCTGGGTCAGGTTCCGTCCCGAGCGGCTGCTGCCGGTTCTGGCGCTGATCGTCTCCGTGATGGCGTCGGTGGTGATCGGCGGCGCAGGGAGCCTGGCCTTCCCGCTGCCAGCGCTGATCTGGTGTGCGGTGCGCTATTCGCTGCCTGCCACCTGCCTGCTGACGTTCGTCACCGGGGCAGTGGAGATCGTCCTCGTCGCCAGCTCGATTATCAACATTGCCGTCGAGGCGCCGCTGTCTACGCCGATGATGTTCTCCGCGCGCCTGGGTATTGCGACAATGGCGATCTGCCCGGTGATGGTCTCCGTCAGCGTCGCGGCGATTAACTCGCTCATTCAGCAGGTGTCGCTGCGGGCGGACTATGATTTCATCACCCAAGTTTACTCTCGCTCCGGCCTGTATGAAGCGCTCAAAAAAGAGGAAACCCACCGCCATGCGCGTTTCCTGACGGTGATGCTGCTCGATATCGACTACTTCAAGAGCATTAACGATAACTATGGGCACGAGTGTGGCGACCGCGTGCTGGCGGCCTTTGCCCAAAAGGTGCAGGAGGTTGTCGGCGAAGAGGGGCTGGTGGCGCGCACGGGGGGAGAAGAGTTTGCGGTGGTGGTTAACTCCGGCGACGCGCAGTCCGGGCTGGCGCTGGCGGAACGCATCCGGTTATCCATCTCCGGCCATCCGTTTACCTGGCGGCAGCAGCAGCTGTTCCTGACGGTGAGTATCGGGCTGGGAAGCGGTCGGTCAGAATCCCGGGAGCTGACGGAGGTCTTTAACAGGCTGATGGCGGAAGCAGACGAGTATCTCTATCGCTCGAAAAAAGCAGGGCGAAATCGTACCAGCGCGCGTTTATCGGACGATCTGACCCCCTCCGACGCGGCGGGTGAAACCTCACGGGTGTAATCGTCGCCGTCTCAGCGGCGGCGCGGCACAGATGTTGATGATTATCGGATAAACTGCTTGCTACGTATTTTTAAGCTCAATAAGATACCGCGAGAAACATATCGGAAAAATCTTAGTATGAACGCAACCGACAGACTCAGCTCCAAGCCTCGCCTACCGGGAACTCGGTTTGTCACACGCATGTACCGGATGCGTATTCTCGGTACCTTTCTCTGCTTTATTCCCGTTCTGTCCGTTTTGATTGAACATCATCGCTCCCCGTGGCTTATGCTCCTTCTCGGCGCGAACGCCTTTATCTGGCCGACGCTCGCCTGGCTGCGGGCGCGGAAATCTCCGCTGCCGCTCGCCGCAGAGCACCAGAACCTGGTCTTTGATGCGGGAGCCGGTGGGTTTTGGATCGCCATGATGGGGGTAAATCCTCTGCCTTCGGTGGTGATTGCCACCATCCTGCTTGCCGACAGGCTCGCTGCAGGCGGCGTTGCGCTGCTGACGAAGGCGGCGCTAACCCTGCTTGGCGTGTTCCTTGTGGTCTGGCTGACGCAGGGGATGGCGGTCGATCTCTATGTGACGCAACAAACGATGCTCGCGACCTTACCGCTGATTGCTATCTACGTGATTGCCCTGAGCGTGCTCACCGACAGTATTGCACAGCGTTTACGCGTCAAAAGCCGCGAGCTGGAACGGATCGCGATGATGGATCCCCTGCTGGATATCGCCAACCGCCGCCTGCTGGAAAAGCGTATCGATCGCGAGCTCGGCAAACTTCGGCAATCGTGCCGGGAGTCCGCGCTGATGTTCATTGATATCGATAATTTTAAGGACGTAAACGATCGGTTCGGCCACAAGGTGGGCGACGCGATGCTGGCGACCGTGTCGCAGATACTGCACCTGGCCACCCGTCCTACCGACACCCCCGCGCGGCTGGGGGGCGATGAGTTTGTGATTTTACTTCCGGATACCACCGCCGATGAGGCCCATATTGTCGCCACGCGCATAATGGAGGCCACGGCGGTCATGGAAGAGGTGGCGCATCAAGCCGTGCCTTGCACGCTCAGCATTGGGATCGCCTGCGCCACGCGCGAGATGGACAGCGTGACCGACTGGCTGCAGGCGGCCGACAGCGCCCTTTACCACGCCAAGCGTGAAGGCAAGAACAGAATATTCGCTCACTGACAAAGCTTCTGTTTAAGCTACGCTTTTAGTAAAGCCAAGCGTCAGGAGACGTTATGAAAGCACCTGCAACCCCTGCAAATGAAATGGATCGTCTGAACTCCCTGCGTGAGTCCGGGCTGCTTGAACTCGACGGTTCTCCGGCCTTTGACCGCCTGACCCGGCTGGCGAAGCGCTTCTTCAACGTACCGCTGGCGATGGTCAACGTTATCGATGAACACTCGCTGATCGTGAAAGCTGCAGAGGGCGAGGCGAGCAAAACGCTTCCCCGGCGAATCTCCTTCTGCGGGCACACCATCCTCAGCGAGGCGCCGCTGGTGGTGGGCGATACGCATCAGGACGCGCGTTTTGTCGATAACCCGCTGGTGGCGGGCGACCCCGGGATCCGTTTCTATGCCGGTTTCCCGCTGCGTTTGCCGGACGGCGCAAGCGTCGGCGCGCTCTGCCTGATTGATTTCTCACCGCGTGAGTTTACTGCCGCCGATCTGGCCGTACTGGGCGACCTGGGCGCTCTGGCCGAGGACGAATTCGCGGCGATCAGCGCGGCAACCACCGACGATCTTACCGGGCTGTTTAACCGTCGCGGCTTTAATCAGCTGGCGAAGTTTGCCCTCTCCGTCGCGAGGCGTCGGGCCGAGCCCCTGACGCTGGGCTGGCTGGATCTCGACCATTTCAAGGCCATCAACGACCGCTTTGGCCATGAAGAGGGGGATAAGGCGCTGAAGGTGATGGCCAGCCT
>CAMKZP010000332.1 GCA_946477805.1 uncultured Enterobacter sp. | reverse complement strand
ATATGGGGCCAGAAATTCGCCTGCAGAGGCTGTTTGAGGACCGGTTCATCGGCGCGGTTCGCAAGGATCATCCTCTGGCCTCGCTGGGGCAAATCGGCATTGATGAGTATGTTGCCTGGGGCCACGTTGTGGCCTCGCCGGAAGGGGCGCTGCACGGTTTTGTCGATGAGGTGCTGGCGGAGTCCGGCAGGACGCGAAAAGTGGCCAGCGTTGTGCCGGGCTTTCCAACGGCGCTCTCCGTGGCGCTGGCATCGGACCTGATTGCCATGGTCCCCGCGCTCTACCTGCTCAATCAGCAGATGACCGACAGGCTGCACGTTTTTGAGCTGCCGTTTACCACCCGCCGCTTTACGGTGTCGCAAATGTGGCATCCGCGAATGGAAAACGATCCGGGGCATCGCTGGCTGAGGGCGAAAATCCTTGAGGTGTGCAGGGCGGCGCGGGAGGGTAAGGCAGCCGTGTGACGACTGCCCGATCCGCCTTACGTGGCGCGCTTAAACGTCCGGGCGGGCAGCAGCGTTTTACTGCCCTTGAGGGTAAACACGGAAATGACGGTAAAGCTCAGCGTAATACAGCCCAGTACAAGATAGGCCTGATGGAAACCTACCGTGTCATACATGCGTCCGACCCACGCCGAAAGCACAACGCCTGAAAGTTGTTTCGACAGGTTGAAGCCAATCAGAAACAGCGTTGCCGACAGTTTGGGGTTAAATGCCGAGGAGATATATTTAAACGTCCCGACCAGCAGGAACGGCAGCTCAAACATATGCAGCATTTTCAGGATAACCACCTCTGTGGCCGATGAAGCAAATGACGAGCCTAAAATACGCGCCGACATGATCACGCCCGCCGCCAGCAGCGCGTTCTTCGCGCCAATGCGGTTAACGATTGCGGGCGCGAAGAACATAATTGTCGCGTTGAGTAATTCTCCCCCGGTCGTCACAAAACCAAAGACTTCGGTTCCGCGCTGTGGGCTGGAGAAAAAGCCCTTAAAGAAGTTGGCAAACTGCTGGTCGAAAACGTCGTAAACGCTGGCAACGCCGACAACATACACAATAAATCCCCAGAAGCGCGGCATGCGCAGCAGTTCAGCCGCGGTGCGCAGCGAGAAAGCCTGACGGTTGGCGCCTAAGGCATCGATAACGCGTTCGCTATTGCTTCCTTCAGGCTTTGACATCCACAGCAGCACGCCAAGTACCAGGGCAAAACCGGAGGCGATCCAGAAGGTAATATTCGGATCGATACCAAACAGAATGCCGGTGATTGACGCGCACAACGCCCAACCAATGCAGCCAGATACGCGGACTTTTCCATATTCAAAACGGTTAGCGCGACTGACGCGCTCGATGTAGGCTTCCACCGCGCCGGACCCGCTTGAGAAGACCACACCGAGATAGATCCCGCCGGCCAGCGCGCCCGCGAAAATATTCATCTGCAGCAGGGGCGACAGAACAAATATAAAGAAGGGGGCAAACAGGATCAGCAGGACCGTGATGGTCCACAGCAGGTGCTTACGCAGCCCCAGCTTGTCGGAAATTAAGCCAAACACCGGCTGGAAGATAATCGCAAACAGCGAGATAGATGAGAAAACGATGCCCGTCTCGGTTTTTGTCAGATGGTTAACGTCCGCCAGCCAGACCGGGAAAAAGGGAAAATAGGCAGACATAATGAAGTAGTAGAAGAAAAAGAACAGCATGAAGTAAATGAAGTTGTGCCGTTCTTTTGGTGCCAGCTCGGAGAGTTTCATTGCGACTGTTCCCTATTGTTATGCCTTAAGAAGCGGAAGAACCTTGCGCTGGCGCACCTGCCGCCACCCGCTTATGTCATTCGCCTGACATCAGGCATGTTTTATCGATTATTTTTCCGCACCCCGCAACGGTATAGGAATTGAAATTTATTAACGATCACGAAACACCGCGATAACGGTATAATTTTGTCGTTTCTTCGACATAGAATGTTAGCGAACGACATTTTGCTCTCAGAGTTAAGGAAAATGCGATGCAGCGCCGCACGGCAACCCTTGAGGATGTGGCTCGCGAAGCGGGCGTTTCAGAACAAACCGTCTCCAGGGTGCTCAATAAACCCGACATAGTTTCAGAGCGTACCCGCGAGAAGGTTATCCGCGCGATGCAGACTCTGCACTACGTGCCTAACCGCTCGGCGCAGCTGCTGGCAGGTAAATCCGCGCCGTCGATCGGGCTCATTACTGCCTCCTTGACGCTGCATGCGCCTTCGCAAATCGCGGCCGCGATAAAAAACCATGCCAGCGCGCGCCAGCTTGAGGTGGCTATTGCCATGCCGGTGATGGCGGACTACGACTCGCTTCAGGATCGGCTCAATGAGTTTCGCGCGCAGAACATTCGCGGCGCGATTATCAACCTGCCGCTGGAAGGGCGCATCGCCGAGAGGCTGGTCGGTGAGAATCCGGATATTTGCTGCCTGTTTTTAGATATCTCACCGGAGACCGACGTAAGCTGCGTACGCTTTGATCATCATGAGGGCTGCGGGGCGTGCGTCAGCCATCTTTTGGCGCTGGGGCATCGGCACTTTGGTTTACTCGCCGGGCCTGAAAGTTCAGTTTCCGCGCGCATGCGGCTGAGCAGCTGGCGCGAGGCCCTGCATCGGCACGGGGTGAGCAATGCTGTGACGGTATTTGGTGACTGGAGCGCCGCCAGCGGCTGGCAAAAGGCTTTCGAGCTGTTGCACCAGCATCCCCGAATCACCGCCATCGTCGTGGCGAACGATCAAATGGCGCTGGGCGTGCTGAGCGCCCTGGCGCAGCTTAATCGCACCGGGAGCCGGGCAGTATCGGTGACCGGCTATGACGATACGGCGGACAGCCTCTATTTCCAGCCGCCGCTGACGACCGTAGCGCAGGATTTTAACACGCTGGGAAAACGGGCCGTTGAGCTGTTAATTCAGCAGATGGCCGCCCCGCAGATGCGGATCCGCGAGCTGTTGCCCACGCGCCTGGTGGTGCGGCAGTCGACGTGGGCAGTATCTGACGAAGCCAGGGACGATAGCGCCCGGTTAATCGCGCAGCTTAAATCGCTGGTTGAGAAGCTGTAGCGCTCCGCCGCCTCAGCGCGCCTGTTTAGCCTGTTCCTTGCCCACGAGCAGGGTGGTTAAGGTGAAGGAGAAAACCAGCGCCATCGCCACGCCCGCCAGGGCGAACATAAAGTACGGCCCGATGTAGGCCGGCAGGCTGAAAATACTCGACAGGATGTAACCATAAAGCCGCACGCCAAAGAAGGCGATGAACGCCGAGGCCAGCGAGCTGGCAACAGTGGCGGCAATAAACGCCGTTTTGTAGCGCGTCAGCACGCCAAACAGCGCCGGTTCGGTAATCCCCAGAAGCGCGGAGATAGCGGCTGACAGGGTGACGGTTTTTTCCTGGCGATCTTTACTCAGGCGCCAGATCGCGAACGTCGCACCCGCAATGGCCATATTTGCCATAAACATCATCGGCATCAGCATGTCGTAGCCGCGATCGCTGAAGTTCTGCAGGGCGATTGGCGTCATGGCGTGGTGCATGCCCGTCAGGATTGCCACAGGGCGAATCGCACCGACAATCAGCCCGGCAAAACTTGCCGACACGCTGAACAGCCCTTCAATGAATAACGCCAGCCCTTTGCCTAACCAAATTCCCACCGGCCCGATGACGACCAGTGCCGCCAGCGCGGCGATAAACAGGGTCAGGGTAGGGGTGAACACCGTTTTGAGCACGTCCGGCATGATGCTGTCCACCCAGCGATGGATGTAGCTCAGGGCCAGAATCGAGAAAATCACCGGAATGACGCTCGCGGAATAGTTGAACACGGAAACGGGGATCGTATTGAGCAGCCAGAACGCGCTGACCGCGCCGTCCTGGTGCGTCGCCAGCGCTTTTGCGGCCTCAATCAGCGACGGGTACATCAGGCAGGCCGCAACGGCCGCCGCCAGATATTCGTTGGTTTTAAAGATTTTCGCCGCCGAGACCGCCAGGAAAAACGGCAGGAAGTAAAATACGCCGCTGGCAATAAGGTCGATAACGATCACCGTGTCGCTTTTCGCGGAGACCACGTTCAGCGCGATGAGCCCGGCCAGCAAACCTTTGATCATCCCGGCGCCGGCAATCGCTGGCACAATCGGGCCAAATACCCCCGAAACCGTATCCATAAATAACGATATCAGGCTCTTGCGGCCTTTTGTCGCTGCGGGTTCCGACGCGGTTTTGCTCTCCAGCGCGTTGAGCATCTGTTCGTACCAGCTGTTGACCTTCGGACCGATAATGACCTGAAACTGGTCGCTTTGAAGCTGCGCGCCCAGCACGCCGGGAAGCTTTTTTATCTCATTCTGATCGACTTTATCATCATCAATTAAATCGAAGCGCAGCCGCGTCATGCAGTGCCAGACTTTATTAATATTCCCCTGACCACCGACCAGACGAATAATATTATTGATGGCTTCTTGCGTCCCCATAAAGACTCCTGCCGGGTGTTATTGTCGTTTTAATGTAGTCGTGAAGAATAATTAAACCTGCCTCGTAAAAAAAACCAATAAAATTTGACTCAGCTCACAAAGGCTGTCTTAAAGGAGCAGTGAAACGGGTGATTGTTTAAATTCTGTCTCTTATACACATCTCCGAGCCCACGAGACAGGCAGAAATCT
>CAMKZP010000331.1 GCA_946477805.1 uncultured Enterobacter sp. | reverse complement strand
GAGCTGTCTAAGCTGCTGAGCAAGCAGAACGAACAAAACCTGCTGCCGAAAACCATTCTGTACTGCCTGAACCCGCGCGATAACGAAGTGCTGGGCACCATGATTGGCAACTTCCAGGGCGAAGGGATGCCGGGCAAGATGCAGTTCGGCTCAGGCTGGTGGTTCAACGATCAGAAAGACGGCATGGAGCGTCAGATGACGCAGCTGGCGCAGCTGGGTCTGCTGAGCCGCTTTGTCGGCATGCTGACCGACAGCCGCAGCTTCCTGTCCTACACTCGCCACGAGTACTTCCGCCGCATTCTGTGCCAGATGATTGGCCGCTGGGTGCAGGCGGGCGAAGCGCCAGCGGATATCCAGCTGCTGGGCGAAATGGTGAAAAATATCTGCTTTAACAATGCGCGCGACTACTTCGCCATTGAACTGAACTAGGGCCGTTTGAGGTTGATATGCAATACATCAAAATCCATTCGCTGGATAACGTTGCCGTCGCGCTGGCGGATCTGGCCGAAGGGACAGTCGTCACTTTCGATAACCAGTCCGTCACGTTACGTCAGGCCATTGGGCGTGGACATAAATTTGCCCTGATCCCCATTACGAAAGGGGAGAACGTGGTGAAGTACGGCCTGCCCATCGGCCATGCGCTGGCGGATATTGCGCCGGGTGAGTACATTCATTCCCACAATACCCGCACCAACCTCAGCGATCTGGACGAGTACAGCTATCAACCTGACTTTCCGGCGGAGGCCAAACAGCCGGCGGATCGCGACGTTCAGATCTACCGCCGCGCCAGCGGCGAGGTGGGGATCCGCAACGAGCTGTGGATCCTCCCGACCGTCGGCTGTGTTAACGGGATCGCACGTCAAATCCAGACCCGTTTCCTGAAGGAGACTAACGATGCCGAAGGTACCGACGGCGTGCATCTGTTCAGCCATACCTACGGCTGCTCCCAGCTGGGTGACGACCACATCAACACCCGCACCATGCTGCAAAACATGGTGCGCCACCCGAACGCGGGCGCGGTGCTGGTGATTGGCCTCGGCTGCGAAAACAACCAGGTGGACGCCTTCCGCGAAACCCTGGGCGAGTTTGACCCCGAGCGCGTGCACTTTATGGTGTGCCAGCATCAGGACGACGAAGTGGAAGCGGGCCTGGCGCAGCTGCACCAGCTGTATGAGGCGATGCGCCACGACAGGCGCGAGCCGGGCAAGCTGAGCGAGCTGAAGTTTGGCCTGGAGTGCGGCGGATCCGATGGCCTGTCCGGCATCACCGCTAACCCGATGCTGGGCCGGTTCTCGGACTACACCATCGCCAACGGCGGCACCACCGTGCTGACCGAAGTGCCGGAGATGTTCGGCGCGGAGCGTATTCTGATGAGCCACTGCCGCGACGAAGAGACGTTTGAGAAAACCGTCACCATGGTGAACGACTTCAAACAGTACTTCATCGCCCACAATCAGCCGATTTACGAGAACCCGTCGCCGGGGAACAAAGCGGGCGGCATCACCACGCTTGAAGAAAAATCCCTCGGCTGCACCCAGAAAGCGGGCGCGAGCCAGGTGGTTGACGTGCTGCGCTACGGCGAACGTTTGAAAACCCGCGGTCTGAACCTTTTGAGCGCGCCGGGTAACGATGCGGTCGCCACCAGCGCGCTGGCCGGAGCGGGCTGTCACATGGTGCTGTTCAGCACCGGGCGCGGAACGCCGTACGGCGGTTTTGTGCCGACGGTGAAAATCGCCACCAACAGCGAGCTGGCGGCGAAGAAAAAGCACTGGATCGACTTCGATGCGGGCCAGCTGATCCACGGCAAAGCGATGCCGCAGCTGCTTGATGAATTTATCGACGTCATTGTGGAATTTGCTAACGGCAAGCAGACCTGCAACGAGAAGAACGACTTCCGCGAGCTGGCGCTCTTTAAGAGTGGTGTGACGCTGTAAATGGCGGGCTGATGCCCACTTCTACAGGGACAGGGGGCAAACCCTAAAAACGGCAACCGATGGTTGCCGTTTCGCTTTTATCCGCGCAGCGCGTTCTTCGCCAGACGCGCGTCTTCCGCCTGGCACACGGCGGCGGTAAACATCACATCGGTAGAAGAGTTGATCGCCGTTTCGCAGGAGTCCTGCAGCACGCCGATAATAAAGCCGACCGCAACCACCTGCATGGCGATCTCATTTGGAATGCCAAACATATTGCACGCCAGCGGGATCAGCAGCAGCGAACCGCCCGCCACGCCCGATGCGCCGCACGCACACAGCGACGCCACCACGCTTAACAGCAGCGCCGTAGGCAGGTCCACGGGTATGCCCAGCGTGTTGACCGCAGCCAGCGTCAGTACTGTAATGGTAATCGCCGCACCCGCCATATTCACGGTAGCCCCCAGCGGGATTGAGACGGAGTAGGTATCGCGATCGAGATTCAGCTTTTCGCACAGGGACATATTGACCGGTATATTTGCCGCCGAGCTGCGGGTGAAGAAGGCGGTGACGCCGCTTTCACGCAGGCACATCAGCACCAGCGGATACGGGTTGCGACGAGTCTGTACGAAGACCAGCAGCGGGTTAATCACCAGCGCTACCACGGCCATACAGCCGATCAGCACCAGCAGCAGCTGAGCATAGCCCCACAGCGCCCCGAAACCGGTCGTTGCCAGCGTGGAGGCGACCAGTCCAAAAATACCGATGGGCGCAAAGCGGATCACCACCGTCACGATAAAGGTCACGGCGTTAGACATATCGGTAATCAGGTTTTTGGTGGTGTCATTGCTGTGACGCAGTGCAAACCCCAGGCCTACCGCCCACACCAGAATGCCGATGTAGTTAGCGTTGATCAGCGCGTGGATTGGGTTCGCAACAATGCTCATCAGCAGGCCGTGCATCACCTGAACAATCCCCGCAGGCGGGGTAATGTCGGTGGCGCCGGTGGTCAGCTGGAGCGTGGAAGGGAAGACAAAGCTCACCACCACCGCGGTCAGCGCGGCGGAGAACGTACCCAGCAGGTACATCCACAGGATCGGCCGGATATTAATTTTCTGCCCCTGCTGGTGGTTGGCAATAGAAGCCATTACCAGCGTCAGAACCAGAACCGGCGCGACGGCCTTCAGGGCGCCGACGAACAGCGTGCCGAGCAGGCCGGTGGCCTCAGCGGCAGGTTTTGAGATCAGTGCCAGCGCCACACCGAGCACGAGGCCAACCAGTATTTGCTTAACGAGGCTGCCGCGCGACAGGCGCGCAAACAGACCAGACGGGGATGCGGTCATGGATATTCCTTAAGTGAAATTGCGTTCCATCCTTCATGTGCTCTAAGTCACATTTGTGTCCGGATGTAAGTAAATGTTTGCCTGGTCGAGTATAGGGAAAGTGCGTACGTAGGGAAGCGTAAAATGCTGGATTTTACGCTTTGCGTCATGTTTTTTAACCATTGATTAACAGAGGTGCCGGGTGGCGCTTTGCTTTTCGCCCTCTCCCACAGGGAGAGGGCTGAGGTGAGGGATGACTAAACCTGCTGCTTCTTATCGTGCTGGCGGTTAACCCAGGTATTGATAAGCAGCGTCACGATCAGAATGCCAAACACCACGCCGAGCGAAATGGCGATCGGGATGTGGTAGAAATCGACAATCAGCATCTTGATACCGATAAACACCAGTATGACCGACAGGCCGTACTTCAGCATTGAGAAGCGCTCCGCCGCGCCCGCCAGCAGGAAGTACATGGCACGCAGGCCCAAAATAGCGAACAGGTTAGAGGTCAGGACGATGAACGGGTCGGTGGTCACCGCAAAGATCGCCGGGATGCTGTCTACCGCGAAAATCACGTCGCTCAGCTCAACCAGAATCAACACCAGCAGCAGCGGGGTGGCAAACAGCAGGCCGTTCTTGCGCACGAAGAAGTGCTCGCTCTCGATCTTATCCGTCATGCGCAGGTGCCCGCGGATCCACTTCACCAGCGGCTTCTCGCCAATTCCGGTTTCGTCTTCTTTCGCCAGCGCCATTTTGATGCCGGTAAACAGCAGGAACGCGCCGAACACGTACAGCAGCCATTCGAACTGCGTAATCAGCCAGCTGCCGGCGAAGATCATAATGGTACGCAGGATTATCGCGCCCAGCACGCCATAGACCAGCACGCGGCGCTGCAGGGCAGCCGGTACGGCAAAGTAGCTGAACAGCATCAGCCAGACGAAGACGTTATCCACCGCCAGCGCTTTTTCAATCAGATAGCCGGTGAGGAAGGCGAGCGCCTGAGGATCGGCCACCGCGCGGCCTTCGGTCGAGGCCAGATACCACCAGAAGGCGGCGCAGAAGAGCAGGGAGAGGGTAACCCAAACCACGGACCAGGCGGCGGCCTGCTTGATGGTCATACCGTGCTCGCCGCGACGGCCCTGCAAAAAGAGGTCGATCGCCAGCATGATGAGCACGACAACCGCGAATCCGCCCCACAGCAGGGGAGTGCCGACAGAATGCATACTATTTTCCTTACACATAAAAAACAAAAACGGCTATGGTCAGAAGACGATAGCCGTTAGCTTTTTATGCATAGACCTCGCCTTCCGGCAAGGTCTCACTTACAACCATGAAGGTTGCCCGGCGACCGGATGCGGAGTTAACGCATCGTAATGACTGTCTCTTATACACATCTGACGCTGCCGACGACTAGTCGAGTGTAG
>CAMKZP010000330.1 GCA_946477805.1 uncultured Enterobacter sp. | reverse complement strand
ACGAGATTTCTGCCTGTCTCGTGGGCTCGGAGATGTGTATAAGAGACAGCTTCCGCTTCCCGCTTCTCGCGAGCTGCACGCTGCTCCGTTTCGATGCGCTGGCGCTCCGCAGCTTCCGCGCGAGCTTTCTCTTCAGCTTCACGGCGCGCTGCAGCTTCAATCTCAGCTTTGTGCTTCGCTTCGGCATCGCGGCGGGCCTGTTCTGCCGCTTCGCGCTTAATGCGCTCTTCGTGCTCACGCTGAGCCTGTTCCGCCTGACGGCGCTGCTCTTCGCGGTCACGGTCAAACTTGTCATTCATCAGCAGGGCCATTTCATGGTCTGCTTCGATCTTGGCAGCCAGTTCCTGATCGAACTTGATGTTCATTTCCAGAGCTTCGGCGTGCAGCGCGTTCATGGCTTCTTCAGCCTTAATGCGTTCCTGCTCGGCTTCCCATTCGGTGAGTGGGCGGCGGGTCGCATCACGTAGCTCGTCGCAGGCATCAACGAATCGCTTAATTTCGGCCTCAGCCGGTCGAACAGCCTCTTTCAGGCGCTTCAGGTACTCACGGCCCGGCTTTTCGATTGCCGTCTTGCTTCGTGACACCTGCGCCGCCAAAGAGGCGACACGGTCACGGCCTTTCTTCGTGGACAGATCCGGCACTTCGTTTACTGCCTGGCGGATTTGCTCAAGATAAGCGTCAAGGCCGCCGGCTACGTACAGCACTGGCGCCTGCTCCGGCTTGATTTCAATGACAGTTATGTCCGTTACTTCGCTCATGGTTTCTCCTGAAATTTGGATGTGCAGATCCCGCCCGCGTAATGCCAGGCCGATCAGTTAAATAGGGGGTTAGTGCTGGATAGGGTTGCCGTGACCGTCCAGAAGGACGTCAATCACGCAGTCACTGAGGCGGATGATTTCTGCATCGGTGTGTAGGTACACCCATTTGCGCTCCTGAATGACTGCTGATACGCGATAGGTCCGGCCCTCATGCAACGCCATCATGCCTGGTACTACGCACTGGCGAATGAGCGGGGTAGTTCCGTAGTGAGACATCATTTTTTACCCTCCACCTGTGCAAGTAAACCAGAAACGTGCATCTGCCAGCGGTTCAGTGTGACCTGTTCGCGCGAATTGGTGAGCGACGTTAACCGCCATTCGTTATTGTTTAGGGCGCAGCGCTTTACGGTGTACTGCTTGCCGTTATGAGTTACTTTCATGGCAACTCCCGGGCTTTAATCATGGCGTCTGCCATCGAATAAAATGCTCTGGCCATATCAAGCATCGCCTCTTCATGGTTAGTGCCAATACTCATAGAAGTTCCGGATGCCATAACGCCCTGCAAAACCTTTCCAGCGAAGTAGTCGCGCACGGTTAATCCTCGCCCTCCAAAATCTTCGCTATCCCATGAGTTAATTTCTGGAGTGCATACGCCTGATTGTGGAAATGCTGGACCACCAGTTTTGTTACTCATAAATCCTCTTGGCCTTATCGCGGCGAACGGAACGGTTAATACAAGACTTCAACGCATTTATTCAGTGCTTCAATGGGCGGTGGATGGCCGCCGGTTGTCATAACGAAACAGGCTCTTTGAACCCGTTTGGGTATGAAAAAAGCCGCTTGTTAGGCGGCCTTACCTTCGAACTTCGTTCCGCATAACGGGCAGTAATTGATTGCGAGCTTGGTGTCAGCGTTTGTTAGGCGCTGCTCCGGGTCTCCGTTTTTCTTGCGCTTGCGATATCGCACGTTGAACGGGAGCATTACCTGGCAATAGTCGCCTTTTTCGAGAACCCAAACGCGGTTACCAAAATCACACTCATCCATCGAATGAACGGCGTCACCAAGCGCCTCTTTTACGCGCTCTACCATCCTTTCCTTAACTTCTTTGAAACACTTACATGCCATCATCAAATCCTCTGTCGTTATCCGCTGATGCGGGAGAAATGCTTTGGTGGTGAAGGCCGGACGTTACCCCGGCGATGTGTTCAAGGTCGGACGAAACCGAACTCTCTGGGCCACCTGCCTGCCCAATCGTGAAATACGATGCGCTCACGTAGACGCTGTGCGTGTCACCGATTTCCCACGCCGCTTCACCCCAAAACATTTCACGGTGTGCCCCGGCATAAACCGGGGCTGAATGTTGGTTTTCAGTCGTCACTGTTACCTGTTACATAACCCCTCCGATTCCCCACGCCGCGTCTAAAAGATGGCAGCGGCTAGCCATTTGAACGTGTCGCCCAATCGGGCGTGAAAGACTCTCTGATTCAGCCCAGCCCACTCAGCTTGGAATGGACTGGAATAAATCTGTTTGCGCTTCGCACCTCTCATCCCGCCAGTGTTGCCCGTTCCCACGCCTTTATCGCTCTCGCGAGGGGGTAGCCTCACACCGACCGGATCGCGCCCGGTGCTACGCCGCACATTTGCGTTGGGGTCTAAACAGGATTACTCAGTGCTGTTCCGACTTTGCATGTTGTTAAAAAGCAGGCGACTTGGTGTCCGCCGCTGGCTAACTTCGCTCAGCTGTCGATGTTTCGTTTCGATGGATTAAAGATACAGATAAAACTGTATTATCGTCAACAGACAAAACTGTATCTTAAGTGAGTTAATACATATGTTTCTGTATTTGTTCTGAATTTAATTTTTCGTAGGCGAAAAAAAACCGGCATTAGCCGGTTGATTTGAGGTGGGTGGGGGTTAGCGCTTTCTGCGGTAAATACGGTGCTCAATCATGACGCCGATAATGGTTAAAGGCTGATGATCGCTATTGATAATGGGGTAATCATCGTTCAATGGAACCAGTTCGAAGTGCTGGCATCCCATCTGGTCTATATAGGTTGGGCGATATTTCTTAAACGTTGCTTGTGCCCCCCCATTTTTGGCAACAACAAATTCACCCGGGGTAGGCTCAAGCTCTGGATCTACGATGATGACATCACCGGCTTTAAAGTCCGGCTCCATCGAATCGCCTTCAATGCGAAGAGCAAAGCTGTATTGAGAAACGTCGAGGTCAGTCAGTATGTATTCAAGGCTGCCGTCAAAGGCCTCAATAGGATTCTTTTCTGCAAGAGCACCTGCCTGAACGTAGCTAATCAACGGTACTCTCCTGCTATTAACCTCAGCCATCGGCATGAATGCGCCGCCGTTCATCAGCCAATCGGGATCGCATTTAAGCGCCTTGGCTATACCAATTATATTACGAGGTTTAAGAGTTTTCCCGTCTTCAATGCTCTGCCATGACTGCTGACGTATGCCTGCCATCTCAGCCGCTTCTACCTGGGTAAGCCCCAGCTCAGCTCTTTTCTGTTTTACGCGATCTGCAAGGCTCACAGCGTCCTCATTCTCATTAGTAGCATCAATTAGTCTTCTTTTCATAATCCCGCATCCCGGCAGAAATGATTACACGATCCCTCAATAAAGAATCACAGTTTAAACTGTAATTGACAAACAGAAATAACTGTCACAGAATACAGATAAAACTGTGGAGGTGATATGGAAACGATTTCTCAACGCATCAAGCAAAAACGGGAAGAGATGAACATCTCTCAAGACCAGTTAGCGAAGCTGGCGGGCATGAAGCAACAGTCTCTACAAGCTATTGAGGCTGGTGTTACGAAACGCCCACGTTATCTGGTTGAGCTGGCCCGCGCATTAAATTGCAAACCAGAATGGCTTCTTTTTGGAGATGACCCGGAAAAATCAACAGCCGCTTAACGGCGGCCCTAACCACGAAAGGGAAAGCAATGCATTCACTTGCGTATCAACACAATACCGGAATACATCCGGGAGCGATGATAAACCGCGCTCAACCTAAGGCGGCGCCTGACCACGAAAAGATCCGCGATGCGGTCCGGGCATGGTCGTCGGCGCTGGACAATCAGGACGTGGTGTCGGCGCTAATCATCAACGAATACCGGGAGCAGGGCGGGACCGCCATCAGCTTCCCGGAGGACATCAGCCGGGCGCGCCAGAAGCTGTTCCGCTTTCTGGACAACCGTTTCGACTCCGAGCAGTACCGCGAAAACGTGCGCCAGCTGACTCCCGCAATCATGGCGGTCCTGCCGGTTGAGTATCGCACTCGCCTGATCGGTGCCGATTGCAAAATGTCTCGTCTGGCTGAAGCCGAGAAAGAACTCGCAGAGGCTAAACAGGCAGTGCTGCTGGACGCTCCAGAGCATCAGAAGCTGAAAGAGGTAAGCGAGGGTATAGCGTCGCTGTTCCGCCTCATGCCGGAGCAGGTAGGGCCGCTGATGACGATGGTCACGTCAATGCTGGGGGTTATGTGAGAACTACAGAAATGGCGAAAGCCGGTCTGCGCGAACAGAACCGACTTTCTGGTGCAACAAACGTCAGTCAATTGCGAGGTCATTATGACAAACGCTAATCCAAAACGCCAGGCGCAGGAGGTTTAACTGTGTCGAACGTCGCTTACGCAAATTTCGCGGCGCACTCAGCCGCAAGGAGCAACAGGATGGAAAACCAGAAGTCTGGTTACGTCCCGTTGTACCGGAGCATCAAGAAGAAGTCCTGGGCTAAAGATGTGTTCCTGCGCGCGCTGTGGGAGAACCTGCTCATTGACGCAGCCAGACAGCCATACACGGCATTCTTCAAGGGCAAACAATGGCCTCTGCAAACCGGTCAACTGGTCGTCACTGCTGCAGATCTTGGGCTTCAGTTGTGTGACCGTC
>CAMKZP010000329.1 GCA_946477805.1 uncultured Enterobacter sp. | reverse complement strand
TCATCAACAGTGCGGTCAGGAACTGGCTGGAGACGCTGCCGTCAACCTCCACGTTACCACCGGTAAAACCCCCGCGCAGACGCAGCGGCGGGTAATTTTCCTGCTCGAGATAGTCAATCTGCGCGCCGCCCTGACGAAGGGCATCCACCAGATGGCCAATCGGACGCTCTTTCATACGCGGTTCGCCGGTCAGCACGATAGTATTACTTCCCAGACACAGGGCCGCCGCCAGCGGGCGCATTGCGGTACCCGCGTTGCCCAGGAATAGCTCAAGGGCTTCAGCGGAGCGTAACGCCCCTCCGTTGCCGGTCACTTCGCAGCGGGTGCGATCGTCAGACAGCGTGTAATGAACTCCCAACGCTTTCAGCGCATTGAGCATATGGCGAACGTCGTCGCTGTCCAGCAGGTTTGTCAGGACAGTGGTGCCGTTTGCCAGAGCTGCCAGCAGCAGAGCGCGGTTCGAGACACTTTTTGAACCAGGCAGATTAATGGTGCCATCTACCCGCGCGATAGGTTGTAACGTCAAGGATTCCATGAAAACTAAACTCTCAACTCAACATAATAAAAACCCCGCAGCAGCAGCCGCGGGGGTGAAAAACAGCGCGATTAACCGTGGCGACGTTCGAAGTCGACCATGAAATCGGTCAATGCTTTGACGCCTTCAAGCGGCATGGCGTTATAGATGGACGCACGCATGCCCCCCACCACGCGGTGGCCCTTCAGCGCGTGCAGGCCAGCGGCGAACGACTCTTCCAGGAAGAGGTTATCCAGGCCGCTGTCCGCCAGCTGGAACGGCACGTTCATGCGGGAACGGTTAGCTTTCGCCACGTCGTTGCGGTAGAAATCGCTCTTATCGATGACGCCGTAAAGCAGGTCCGCTTTTTGCTGATTGACCCTGTCCATCTGCGCGACGCCGCCGTTTTGCTTCAGCCATTTGAAGACCAGGCCAGAGAGATACCACGCAAACGTCGGCGGGGTGTTGAACATAGAGTCGTTATCGTTCAGCACGGTGTAATCCAGGATCGACGGGCAAGATTGATGGGCTTTACCCAACAGATCTTCGCGCACAATGACGATCGTCAGGCCAGCCGGGCCGATATTTTTCTGCGCACCGGCGTAGATCACGCCGTAGCGGCTGACGTCCAGCGGCGTGGACAGAATGGTCGATGAGAAATCTGCCGTCACCACCACGTTCTCGCCGAAGTTTGGCTCTTCATGGATAGCGATACCGTCGATGGTTTCGTTCGGGCAGTAGTGAAGATACGCGGCGTTCTCAGAAAGCTGCCACTCGCTCATCGGCTTAACGGCGCGCAGGCCGTCCACGGTCACTTTGGCGTCGATAACGTTCGGGGCGCAGTATTTCTTCGCCTCTTTGACCGCGCTGGCGGCCCAGTAGCCCGCATCAACGTAGTCCGCGGTGGTTTTATCGCCCAGAATGTTCAGCGGGATCCCGGCGAACTGGCCGCGGCCGCCGCCGTGGCAGAACAATACTTTGTAGTTCGAGGGAATGTTCAGCAGATCGCGAAAATCCTTTTCTGCCTCTTCCGCCACCTGAATGAACGGTTTTCCACGGTGGCTGATTTCCATCACCGACGTACCCAGACCGTTCCAGTCACACAGCTCCTGCTGAGCCTGTTTGAGCACCTCTGCCGGTAACATTGCCGGACCTGAACTGAAATTAAAGACTTGAGCCATTTCCCCTCACCACGCTAAAAGCCATAAGTTATAACTGTGGATATCGGTTTTATCATTCAGTGACACGCGCCGCAATGTCTAAAACTTATGATCCGCGAAATGTGCCCCCCGTCACACAAAACAATCTGCCATCGCGTTGTCACAAAACCGACAAAATGGCTGTCAGGTGATACGTTTCGCCCGGCTAACCTTCGTCCATTCTGGATTCGCACAGCGGGGACATAATTGATGGTCGCCCGCCTGCATTGTGACCACATGGCTGCATTTTAAACAGGCATACTCGCCGGCGTCAGGGACGGTCTTGTAACGTTCGATCAGCATATCCGGCAGGATGCACAGCCCGGGCTTCACATCGTCATCATGATAGTAATAAACGCTGATTTGACCGTTCGTTTCCATGATCGCCAGACGCACCTGTCCCAGCTGCTCCACGCTGCTGAGGCGCAGCTCCATAAAAAACTCAAATTCCGTCATATTGGCGCTTTGCACGTTCTCCCATGCCAGCTGTCCGTCCTCCACGATCACCACCGGCTTCCCTTCCAGGAGATCCTCCAGCTTTTCGCTTTTGGACATCAGCCACATCACCAGCCGGTACAGCAGTGCCAGTGAGACAAAAACGATAAACACCGGCACCATCGGCACATCATCGTAAAACGCAACGTCCCCCGCCGCCGACCCCAGCGTCAGGATGATCAACACTTCAAAAAGTGACATCTGCCTGACGCCGCGACGCCCGGTAATTTTGAGGAAAAGGAAGACTAAAACGAAGGTATACAGGCTGCGCAGCGCCACTTCGCCTAAAAATTCAGGAGGGACTTTATCAAACGCCATCCGCTGGAGATCGAATGCTTTCATTTTTCTATGCCTTAACAGTGAGTTACTGTCACTAAGCATAGCCCAGCCATTTATTTTCGCTGAAGATAGCACCCGTCACGCAAAACCCGTATCATTGCGCGCTTTACGTACGATAAAAGTGAACGCCATGACTCAAACGTTTATCCCCGGCAAAGACGCCGCTCTGGAAGATTCCATCGCTCGCTTCCAGCAGAAACTGACCGACCTGGGCTTTAATATCGAAGAAGCCTCCTGGCTGAACCCGGTGCCTCACGTCTGGTCCGTGCATATTCGCGACAAAGACTGTGCGCTGTGCTTTACCAACGGTAAAGGCGCGACCAAAAAAGCGGCGCTGGCCTCCGCGCTGGGTGAGTACTTTGAACGTCTGTCGACCAACTATTTCTTCGCCGACTTCTGGCTGGGTGAAACCGTTGCTAATGGCCCATTCGTTCACTACCCGAATGAAAAATGGTTCCCGCTGACCGAAGACGACGAACTGCCGGAAGGCATTCTTGATGCCCGCCTGCGCGCGTTCTACGATCCGGAAAACGAACTGACCGCCAGCATGCTGATCGACCTGCAGTCCGGTAACGAAGACCGTGGAATCTGTGCCCTGCCGTTTACCCGTCAGTCAGACGAGCAGACCGTCTATATTCCGATGAACATCGTGGGTAACCTGTACGTGTCTAACGGCATGTCTGCCGGAAACACCCGCAACGAAGCGCGCGTTCAGGGCCTGTCTGAAGTGTTCGAGCGCCACATCAAGAACCGCATTATTGCCGAGTCTATCAGCCTGCCTGAAATTCCGGCCGACGTGCTGGCGCGCTACCCGGGCGTAGTGGAATCCATTGCTAAACTTGAAGCGGAAGGTTTCCCTATCTTCGCTTATGACGGCTCGCTGGGCGGCAAATACCCGGTCATCTGCGTCGTGCTGTTCAACCCGGCTAACGGAACCTGCTTCGCCTCCTTCGGCGCGCATCCGGACTTCGGCGTGGCGCTGGAGCGTACCGTAACCGAGCTGCTGCAGGGCCGCAGCCTTAAAGATCTCGACGTGTTCACCCCGCCAACCTTCGACGACGAAGAAGTGGCTGAACACACGAACCTCGAAACGCATTTCATCGATTCCAGCGGCTCGATCTCCTGGGATATGTTCAAGCAGGACGCGGACTACCCGTTCGTGGACTGGAGCTTCGCGGGCACAACTGAAGAAGAGTTCGCCACGCTGATGGCTATCTTCAAAGCGGAAGATCGTGAAGTCTATATTGCTGACTATGAGCACCTGAGCGTTTACGCGTGCCGCATTATCGTTCCGGGCATGTCCGATATCTATCCGGCAGAAGATCTGTGGCTGGCGAACAACAGCATGGGCGCCCACCTGCGTGAAACCCTGCTGTCCCTGCCGGGCAGCGAATGGGAAAAAGAAGATTATCTCAACCTGATCGCCCAACTGGACGAAGAAGGCCACGATGATTTCACCCGCGTGCGCGAACTGCTGGGTCTGGCGACGGGTAAAGACAACGGCTGGTATACCCTGCGTATTGGAGAGCTGAAAGCGATGCTGGCCCTCGCGGGCGGCGATCTGGATCAGGCCCTGGCCTGGACCGAGTGGACCATGGAGTTTAACCAGTCCGTCTTCTCCGCCGAGCGCACCAACTACTATCGCTGTCTGCAAACCCTGCTGCTGCTCGCGCAGGAAGAGGATCGCGAACCGCTGCAGTACCTGAATGCGTTTGTACGCATGTATGGCGCAGAAGCTGTAGAAGCAGCCAGCGCGGCGCTGAGCGGTGAAGAGCCGTTCTACGGCCTGCAGGCAGTTGATAGCGATCTGAAAGCCTTCCCGGCGCATCAGTCGCTGCTGAATGCCTATGAAAAATTGCAGAAGGCTAAAGCGGCTTACTGGTCAAAATAACCGCATATAACATTATCAGCAGTAGGCGTACTCCTTCGCCTGAGCTATATTACGGGGCAATTTTATTGCCCCGTTTTTTTATTTTTTTCGGCAATAACATTCGATTGTAATAATTAAGTTAACCATGGGTAAATATAATTACATTTACCTGAGCTTTACTGTTACTTATTATGGCAAATACTCCATTTTAATTCTGTCTCTTATACACATCTCCGAGCCCACGAGACAGGCAGAAA